>JAAFHH010000050.1 GCA_013297545.1 Alphaproteobacteria bacterium | reverse complement strand
GTGGTTTGGGGTGGCGCGTCACGCGATGCGCGCACCACGCCGGTCACCTTCATCTTGGCCCCTGGCCGGTTGGTCACCTTGCGCTGGCTCGACCCGCAGCCGTTTCGCACCTTCGCCCAGCGCTGCGTGGTGCGCGGCCACGAGGCGATGGCACCCGACCTCGCGTTCACCGGCTTGTTTGAGACCATTGTCGACCGGGTGGCGGATAGCTTGGAACTGGTCGCCAAGGATTTGGACGAACTCTCCCGCCAGATCTTCGCCAAGCGCACGGGATCGAAGCAGACCCTCGACCTCAACGATGCAGTCAAGCGCATCGGTGAGCGTCAGGGCCAAGTGTCGATGCTGCGCGAAAGCCTGGTCTCGATGATGCGGGCGATCAACTACGTGCAAACCAACGCTGGGCGCTGGATTCATGACGAGGCGCGCAAACGCCTGAAAATCCTGGAACGCGACGTGCGCGCGCTGAACGAACACGACGCGTTTATCTCGGCCAAGATCAACTTCTTGCTGGATGCCGTGCTTGGCCTCGTGAACATCCAGCAGAATTCGATCATCAAAATCTTCTCGGTGATGGCGGTGATCTTCATGCCGCCGACCATGATCGCATCGATCTACGGCATGAACTTCAAGGTGATGCCGGAATTGGAATGGGTCTACGGCTACCCGATGGCGATTGGTCTGATGGTGTTGGCGGGCCTGCTGCCCTGGCTGTTCTTCCGCTGGCGCGGTTGGCTATAGCGGGCCGAGGCCAAGCAGGCTGCGCGCAAACGACGTCGCATCGAAGGGCCGCAGATCATCCGCCGTCTCGCCCAGACCGATGGCGTGCACCGGCAGTTTGAACGCATCGGCGAGGGCGACGAGCACGCCGCCCTTCGAACTGCCATCGAGTTTGGTGACCACCAGGCCATCGACCTGAACCAATTTGCGGAAAATCTCCACCTGGGACAGCGCGTTCTGGCCGGTCGTCGCGTCCAGCACGAGGACCGTGTGGTGCGGATAGGCGGGATCGGCCTTTTTCAGCACGCGCACGACCTTGGCCAGTTCCTGCATCAGATCGTTCTTGTTGTGCAGGCGCCCGGCGGTGTCGATCAGCACGAGGTTGGTGCCCGCCGCTTCGGCCTGACGCACCGCGTCGAGGGCGAGGGCGGCGGCATCCGCACCGGTTTCCCGCGCAATGATCTCTGCGCCGGTGCGACTGGCCCAAATCTTCAGCTGTTCGGTCGCAGCCGCCCGGAACGTGTCGCCGGCACACAGCAGCACGCTGCGCCCATCGGCGCGCGCAGCGGCGGCGAGCTTGCCGATCGTCGTCGTCTTGCCGCTGCCGTTCACACCAACCACCAGCACCACTTGGGGCGAGGTTGCGCGCACGGCGAGCGGCACTGCCACGGGGGCGAGGCTCTGGGCGATTTCGCCGGCCAAGTACTCGCGCACCTCTTCATCGCTGACATCTTTGCCAAAGCGCGCCCGGCGCAGCGACTGGGTCAAGCGGCCCGCCATCGCGACACCGAGGTCGGCTGCGATCAGCGCCTCTTCCAGCTGTTCGAGCGCCTCATCGTCAAGCCGGCGCTTGGTAAAAATCGCCGCGATGCCATCGGTCAGCTTGGCCGACGACTTCGCGAGCCCGGCTTTCAGGCGGCTGAACCAGGATTGCTTCGGCTCACTCATGCCCACGGGCTCCGGAAGGTGAGGCCGTGCGGTTACAAGCTGGCTGGCAGAATGGCAAGGGGCATGGCGTCGGCAGCCGCCTTGACAGCGGGCACCGGCCATTTAGCTTGGGTACCAGACAGAGTCTGGGTGGGCAGCAAACAATGGTGCAGGTGACGGTGGCTGGGTGGCCGACGCCGATTGCCGTGGATCCGGGTGACACGGTGCTGGCGGCGGCGTTGGCGGCGGGGGTGCCGTATCCGCACGGCTGCCAGTCTGGCAATTGCGGGGCCTGCAAATCGCGGGTGCTCCTGGGCGAGGTTGATCTCGGGCCGGTGTCCGAATACGCGCTGTCAGAGGCGGAGCGGGCGGCTGGCATGGTGCTCGCCTGCCGCGCGGTCGCGTGGGAGGACTGCACGCTCCAGTGGCTGGAGGGGGACGAGGTCGAAGTCCACCGTGCCTGCCGGCTGACCACGCGGTTGGTCGCCCGGGATGCCGCGACCCACGACATCACCCGCCTGGTGCTGGCGGTCGAGGCGGGTGGACCGTTCACCTTCAGTGCCGGGCAATACGCCATGCTGAGTTTTGCCGGTCTGCCGGCCCGGGCCTATTCGATGGCGAACACGCCGGATCAAGACCAGTTGGAATTCCACATCCGCCATGTCGCGGGTGGCCTGGTCAGCCGCTATGTGGCGGACCAGCTGACGGTGGGTGATTTGGTGCAGGTCGACGGGCCCCACGGTACTGCCCATCTGCGCCGGGACCATGCGGGGCCGATACTGGCGATTGCCGGTGGCTCTGGCTTGGCGCCGATCCGCTCGATCGTCAACATGGCTCGCGCGCTCGAGCCAGCGCGGGTGGTGCGGCTCTGGCACGGCGTGCGCAGTGCGGCCGATGCTTACGACCAGGCCTGGATCGCGGGGCTTGGCGGGCAGATCGTGACCGACCGGCCGATCGATCACGCCCTCGACCTCAGCGCGCTCCAGGGTGCGAAAGCCTATGTCGCCGGGCCGCCGGGGATGGTCGATGCCGTGACCCAGCGGCTGGTGGACGCGGGCCTGGCGTTGACCGACATCCACGCGGACGCCTTCTTTACCGCGGCCGACACCCAGCAGCGGGTGGCGGTATGAGCGCGCTTGCCGGCCGCACGGCGTTGGTCAGCGGCGGCGCACGCGGGCTTGGCCGGGCGATTGCCGAGGCCCTGATCGCCGCGGGTGCCGATGTCACCATCGTCGACAGTGGGGTCGCCATCAATGGCGAGGCGGCTGACCCAACGGTGGTGGCCGAGGCAGCCGAGGCGATCGGCGCACGCGGTGTGGCACTCTCCATCGCCTCACCGGACGCCGCTGCTGCCGCTATCGCGGCCGTGCCGGGCCAGATTGACATCCTGGTGCATGCGGCCGCGATCCTGCGCGATGGCTTCATCTTCAAGGCCGATCCGTTCGACTTTGAGGCCGTGCTGCGCACCAGCCTGCACGGCGGCTTCTACCTCACCCGGGCCGCGGCTGACCGCATGCGCGGCCAAGCCAAAGACGCGGGCGGCCAGTGGCCGAGCGGGCGGATCGTGCATCTGATCTCAACCGCCGGGCTCTACGGCAACTACGGTCAGGCGGCCTATGCAGCGGCGAAGGCCGGGCTGGTCGGTCTCATGCGCGCAACGGCGCTGGACTTGCAGCGCATCGGCGTCACTGCCAACTGCGTCGCCCCGTTCGGGGCGACCCGCGTGACCGACAGCATCCGCCCCCAAAACCCGGCGCAGGAAGCCTACAAGGCGGCGGCCTTGAGTGTGCCGGCCAGCGACGTCGGCGCCCTGGTCGCGTGGCTTGCCAGCGATGAAGCCGGCGGCGTCAGCGGCCAGATTTTCGGCGTGCGCGGGCGCGAGGTGATGCTGTTCAACCAAGCCCGCCCAATCGCCCGCGCGGTGGTGCGCCGGCAATCCCCGCTCGGGCCCCAGCTCGCCGGCTTTATCGAACACCTGACGCCGCTTGAGAGTGATCTCGACGCGTTTTCCGACGACCCCTTGATCTGAGGCACCCGGTGATGGACATGCAGGTTAAAACGATTGGGGATCTGGCAGCCCAGCCGCCGGAATACCGCCAGTTGATCGAAAAGATCATCATCAGCCACGCGGTCAACGAACTCTACGGCGCGCAAGTGTTCGATGAGCCGGCGATCGCGCTTGCGCCCACGCCCTATGCCAAGTGGCTGACCTGCCGGGTCGCGATGGAAGAATACGGCCACCACGTGCGCTTTCGCGAGTTGGGCGAACAGCTCGGCATCGCGCCGGCCGCCATGACGCCGGATGCCAAGCAACCCTTGTCGATTTTCGAATTCCCGCTTGAGACGTGGGAACAGTTCTGTGTGATCAAGCTGCTGGCTGATCTGGCCGAAATCCTGCAGGTCGAAGACTTGCTGACTTGCACCTTCCACCCGTTGCGCAATCTGGCGCGCATGACCATGCCGGAGGAGAAATTCCACGCCCAGTTCGGTCGGGATTTCTGCACCGAACTCTGCCAGACGCCCGCCGGCAAGGCGGCGGTGCAAGCAGCGATTGATCAGTACTTTCCGCTGCTGCCAGCATTCTTCGGCCGGACCGGTTCGAAGAACAACGAAGCCTACCGGCGCTGGGGCATCAAGCAGCGCAGCAACGAAGACATGCGGGCGGACTTTCTGGCGCGTGCGCGTGCGCTGGTGGAAGATCACTTGGGCCTCACCCTGCCCGCTGTCGCTTGAAAGGCCCGGCCGATGCACGCTGTCCCTGCCCGCACCAACGCGCGTGTCGATTTCTATGAACGCATCGGCCACCACGACCTCGCCCCGCTGTGGGATGTGCTGCGCGGTTTGGTGACGCCGGAGCCGGTCACCCCCGTGGTGCCGCACCTCTGGCGCTATGCGGACATCCGCCCCTTCATCCTGGAAGCGGGCGAATTGATCACCGCCAAAGAAGCAGAACGCCGGGTGCTGATCCTCGAAAACCCCGGCCTCAAGGGCAAATCCGCGATCACCCGCACGCTCTACGCTGGCCTGCAGCTGATCCTGCCGGGCGAGGTTGCCCCGGCGCATCGCCACACCCAATCGGCGCTGCGCTTCGTGGTCGAAGGGTCGGGCGCGTTCACCGCGGTCGATGGGGAGCGCACGGTGATGCGGCCGGGCGACTTTGTGATCACGCCGTCCTGGACCTACCACGACCACGGCAATGACAGCGATCGACCGATGGTCTGGCTCGACGGGCTCGACATCCCCTTGGTGCAAGCGCTCGACGTCAGCTTTGCCGAAGGCTACCCGGCCGATCAGCACCCGGTGACCCGGGCACCCGGCGACAGCCTCGCGCGCTTCGGGTCCGGCATGGTGCCGTTGGATGCGGAACCAGCGCGGAAAACCTCGCCGGTGTTCAACTACCCTTATGCGCGCAGCCGCGATGCGCTGGCAGCCCTGCACAAAGGGCCGATCGATCCGCACCGGGGCCTGGCGCTGAAATACGTTCACCCGCACACCGGCGACTGGGCGATGCCGACGATTGGCACCTTCCTCACCTTGTTGCCCACGGGGTTTGTAACTGCCCCCTACCGGTCGACCGATGCGACTGTGTACGCGGTGGTGGAGGGCACCGGCGTCAGCACGATCGGCGGCCAGCCGTTCGCGTGGGGGCCGCAGGATATCTTCGTCGTGCCGTCTTGGGTGGATGTCGTCCACCACGCCAGTGATGAGGCCGTATTGTTTGGCTTCAGCGATCGGCCGGTGCAAGAAGCGTTGGGGCTCTGGCGCGAGCGGCGCGGTGCGGCGTGAGCCTTGATCTCAGCGCTCTGGTGGCAGACGCGACCAGCCACGCTTGGTTCGCTGCGACCGGTGACGCGCTGACGGCGGCGGACCGGGCCGACGCAGCGCTTGCCAGCGGCGGCCGGCCGATTGTCGCGGTGTCCGACTGGGCGGCCGCCAAGGCGGTGCTCACTGGATCTGCTTGGGATGCGCCCGCGTGGCAGGCGGACGATGCTGAGCGGCGTCAGCTGCTCGAGCATGCTGCCACCCGCCACGGCCGCGCGGCGGTGCTGGCAGCGTTGAGCGAGGTGATGGCTGCAGCGACCAGCGCACAAGGGGCCGCGGCCATCGCAGTCGCGCGCGCTGGCCTGGCCGATCCGGGCTTGATCAAGGTCGCCAGTGGTGCAGTCGCCGAAGCGCTAGACCGGGCAGCATTGGTCACCCTTGCGGCGGCGGGCGAGCATCGATTCTTGGCCCGCTACCGGCTTTATCTTGCCGGTCGCTGGCCGCTCGGCGCGTTTGGGGAAGGGTTCGCGGTGCTATAGCACCCAGCAAGGACCCATGCTGACTGGGTCTGGCGCCCAGCACGGCGCCATGGCGCGGTCCAGCAGTTCGTGCAGTCTTGCGGCCTCGTGATCCAAGACCTGCTCGATCGGCTGCGCGCCCATGATGATCGCCTGGAAGGCATCGGCATAAATCCGGCTGAAGGCGCGACTGTTGTTGCCGAGCCCATTGGGCAGCACGGCCAGGATCGCATCCGGGGCATTGCGCATCCGCGCCACCGCTGTTGCTGCCAACTGCACGCCGGGATGGGTTTGCGTGTCAGCCGGCAGATCGCGCACCGGGAAGAAGCCAAAGGTGTGGGCCAGTTCGGCCTGGATCGGTGCGGACAAGAGATGCTCGATCAAGCGTGCAGCACCCGCGCGATCGGGCGCCAAGCGCGGAATGCCAAGGCCCGCCAGCACGCTCAGATAGCCGCGTCCTTTCGGGCCGGCCGGTGCTGGTAGGGCGATGAACTCATCGGGCCGGGCTTTCAGCGCATCGATCACCCGCGCGACATGATCGAACGCGACCCAGATGTCGCCATCCAACAGCGGCTGCGCCATCGCGTTGTAGAATTCAGACTCCGCATTGACCGTGTCCCACAGCCGGATCAAATCGCGCCAGCCAGCCACCGCCTCTTTCGATCGAAAACCAGTGACCATGCCGCCGGTGTAGGACGGGTAGAAATACCCCTGCAGGAAGCGCGGCAGCAGCCCGGTCGGTCCAGCCGGAAAGCCAACCCGGTAGCTGCCAGTACGCGAGGCGAGTGTGGCACCCCAGGTGATCAGCTGCTCGTAGGTGAGCGCCATCGGATCGGCACCCGAGGGGAGAAAATTCAACGCCCGGCGATGGGCGACCAGCACGTAGCTGGTGTGCATCCACGGCACAAACGCCCGCTCCAGCGTATCCATGCGCGACAGCGCGGTGAACGCTTCGGTGATCCCGGCTGGTGCCAGGCGCGCAGTCAGATCGGCGACATCATCCAACACACCAGCACGGGTGAGCGACCACATCTCGCCATAGAGCCCACCGATGACATCGATTGTCGGCCCGGTCGTGGCTTCGCGGTCGATACGCGCACCCAGATCCTCGCCAAACTCGACATCAAACAGCACCGGCCGGTCGAAGCGCTGCAGCACGAGATTTTCCATCGCGCGCAGTTCTTCCAGCATACGCAGCTGGGACGACACGAACACCAGCTCGCGGGTTTGCGCACCGAGCGGTGGAGCGATGGCGGCAGCGCCGAGGGTTGCAAGCACCAATCGGCGGGAGGGTGCGCGCTGAAGCATTGCCGCCAGGAAATACGCGATGACCTGGGCGTCTGTCCAGTCCATCGCCCCTGCCCCCGCTGAGGGGAGCAGCCAGGGAGCGCTTAGTTCGTCGCCGGCGGCAAGAACCGTTGCGGGGCAGGATCAACCGGGCGCAGGCCCGTGCGTTCGATCTGGAACACGGCGAGGCCGCGTTCCACCAAGCCGGAGGGCAGCAGCCGGAACAGGCCGTCGACCCCAAGGAACCCGTCGCTTTGGGTGAGGGTCGCCATCGAGAAGTCCGGCCCGCCCGGCTGGCGCGCCAGCACAGCAGCAAGACCAACGGCATCGTAGGCGAGCGTGGCGATGCGGGCGGGTGGCTGGCCGGTCAGCTGCTGGGCGCGGCGTTCGAAATCCTGGCGGCCGGCAGGATCGGGGCCAGCGAACCAAGACCCGACCAGGGCAGGTTCGCGACCGAGGGTCGGGTCTTCCCACAGCGGCAGGCCGATCACCCGCACAGTCGGCTGGTCGATGTCGAAGAACGCGAGCATCGGGGCGAGCAGCCGCAGGCGCGGGCCGCTTTCGGCCAGCACCAGCACGTCGTAGCCCGGATCCCCCACGGCGGCTTGACCCTGCAGGCGGCGGCGCTCGCGCCGGGCGGCCTCGTCCGTGCGGCCCTCGAGCGCGCGGAGCCCCTGGGCGACGCCACTGCGGCGCGCTTCAAAATTCGCGATGCCGCGCACGGTTTGGGTGAATTCGTTGGTCTCCGGCGCGTAAGTGTCGACCCGCACGATGGTGCCGCCGTAGGCCTGCACGGCCCGGCGCAAACCGGCGACCACCTGATCGCCGAGCGCGTTTTGCGGCACCAACGCGGCGAAGCGTTCGCGCCGATCAGCGCGGGCGTGCTGCACCGCGCGCACGACCGCGTCGCCCGGCGGCAGGCCAAGGGTCCACACGCCCGGGCTCGCGACCGATCGGTCGGAGGAGAACGCGATCACCGGAATGCCCGCCGCCCGCGCGATTGGGGCTGCTTGCTGAACGGCTTGGGCAAAAATCGGACCCAACAGGATCTGCACACCGGCTTGCACGGCACTTTCTGCTGCTGCTGCCGGACCGCCTTGCTCGGTGTCGCGCGGCACCAGCACGACAGACTCGTCGCCGAAATCAAACAGCGCCATCTCGGCCGCCGCCAACAGCTGCTGGCCAAGGGCGGCATTGCTGCCGGACAGCGGCAGCAGCAACCCGATGCGCACGCCACTCGCCTCGACCAACCGCTGCGGCGGGGTGACCGCGACCTGCGGCGGCGGGACCGGTTGCGGCGGCAGGCTGCCCATCGGCGGGGCTGGTTGTGGGCGCGGTGGGGTGCGCGTCAAGTCAGGTCCCGGCTCGACGCGTGGTTGCGGGCCGCGGGGGGCGTCGGCTACGGTCTGTGGTGCGCAGGCGGCGAGAGCCCCGATCGCCAGCGCGCCGATTGCGCCAAGCCACTGTCGGGCTGGACACCGGGATTGCTGCCCTGATCTCTCCATCGTCTACTCCTGTGCCGACACCCGGCCTCTATCTGGTTGCGACCCCGATCGGTCACGCCCGCGACATCACCTTGCGCGCACTCGACCTGTTGGCCGCAGCCGATCTGATCGCCGCCGAGGACACCCGCGTGGTGGCGAACCTGCTGCAGATCCACGGCCTCAGCGCGCGGCGCACGATCCCCTACCACGACCACAATGGTGCTGCCCAGAGACCGAAGATTTTAGCCGCACTCGCAGCGGGCCAGGTGGTCGCCTTGGTGTCGGATGCCGGCACGCCGTTGGTGTCTGATCCCGGCTACAAATTGGTGCAGGCCGCAGTTGCGGAGGGCTATCCAGTCACCGCCCTGCCCGGCGCGTCAGCCGTGCTGACTGGCCTGCAGCTCTCGTCCCTGCCGACCGACCGGTTCACCTTCGCAGGCTTCCTCGACCAGAAGGAAACCGCGCGTCGGCGGCAACTGGCCGACCTCGCGGCCGTGCCGACCACCTTGATCTTTTTCGAGAGTGCGAACCGTCTGGCCGAGAGCTTGGCCGACATGGCCGCCGTCCTCGGTGACCGGCCGGCGGCGGTGGCGCGCGAACTCACCAAGAAATTCGAAGAAGTCCGCCGGGAGCGCTTGAGCGTGCTGGCGGCGCACTACCAGACCAACGGCCCGCCGCGCGGCGAGGTGGTGGTGATCGTGGGCGGGCCGGATCCTGCACTGGCGCCGGCGATCGACCTCGACAGCGCGCTCACCGCCGCATTGGCGAGTTTGAGCGTGCGCGATGCGACCGACCGGGTCGCTGCCGCCACTGGCCTGCCGCGCCGCCAAGTCTATGCGCGCGCCCTCGACCTCGCCCGAGGGGATGATGGCGACGCGTGAGCGCCAGGCCGCCCGCTCGCGCGGGCGCTATGCCGAATGGGCGGCGCGCTGGTGGCTGCGCCTCCACGGCTGGCGGGTGCTGGCGACCAACCTGCGCACACCGGTGGGCGAGGTTGATCTGATCGTCAAGCGCGGCCGCACGCTGGCGTTTGTCGAGGTGAAGCGGCGCACCAAGATGAGCGACGCGGCAGAGGCGATTCGGCCCCAACAGCAGGCGCGCATTCAGCGTGCGGCGTCCTGGTACCTCGCGCAGCAGCCGCAGTTCGGCCACTGTCACGTCCGATACGATGCCGTGCTGGTCACGCCGGGGCGCCTTCCGCAGCATGTGGTGGACGCGTGGCGACACTAGGGGGGTGTGATGGGTAGGCTTGCGATGGTGGTGGCAGTGGCGGCCCTTGGGCTCGGCGCCTGTAGCCCTGTGGGTGCCGTGCTGACTGGCGGCTCCGCGATCGGCTCGGCTGGCCTGTCGGACCGTGGCATCGGCGGCACGGTCGCGGATCTGCGCGTCCGCTCCGGCGTTGGCGATGCGCTCTGGCGCGAGGACGTCGAGCTCTACGGCCGGCTGACCATCGATTCGGCGGAAGGCCGAGTGTTGATGGTCGGTTTCGTGCCCTCAGAGCAAAAGCGCGCGGACGCCATTCGGCTCGCCTGGCAGGTCGATGGCGTGCGCGAGGTGATCAACGAAATCCAAGTGGGCGAGCCACCCGGCTGGGGCGACTCTGCACGCGATCGCTGGGTGCAAACCCAGCTGCGCTCCCGCTTGACGTTTGATGCCAACGTCGCGGCCGTGAACTATTCGATCACCAGTGTCGGGGGGGCCGTCTATCTGCTGGGCATTGCCCGCGACCAGGGCGAACTCGACCGGGTGATCGACCACGCCCGCAACTTGTCTGGCGTGCGCCGCGTTGTCTCCTACGCGCGGCTGCGCAGCGATCCGGTGCCGGGGACGACATGACGGACTGGGCGCGGGATTTGCTCACCGCGCTGGCGGACCAGGGCGACCAGCCGGTCGACTTGGCCGAAGCGGCCCTCGCATTTGCGGGCCTCGATCGGATCGACTTCGATCCAAGCCCCGCACGCCAACATTTGAGCGTGCTCGCCCGCGACCTTGCCGCCCACCACGCCTTGCAGCCAGACAGCGTCGCCACGCGGGCGGCCAGCCTGCGCAGCGTGATCTGCGACCGGTTTGGCTACCGCGGCGACAAGACTCACTATGATGATCTGCGCAATGCGCGCCTGCCGGATGTGATCGAGCGCCGCTGCGGCTTGCCGGTCGCCCTCGGGATCTTGTTTTTGCACGCCGGCCGCGCGCAGGGCTGGCCGATGGCAGGCTTGGCGTTTCCGGGCCACTTCCTGATCCGCCTGGATGGCCCAGACGGCCGCGTCATCCTCGACCCGTTTCACGGCGGTTCAGAGCCGAGTGCGGCGGACTTGCGCCGCCTGCTGCGCGCAACCGCCGGCGAGGCGGCGGAGCTGAAGCCAGAGCACTACGCCGCGGTGCCCGATCGATCGATCCTGCTGCGCTTGCAGAACAACCTCAAACTCCGCCTGGTGCAGACCGACCGGATTGGCGATGCCCTTGGTATTGTCGACGCCATGCTGCTGGTCGCGCCGGAAGTGGCCGAACTCTGGCGCGAGCGCGCGCTGATGAGTGGGCATGAGGGCAACCTGGTCGCAGCCCTTGCCGCGGGTGACCAGTTCCTCGCCCGCGCGACCGACCCGACCGAGCGCCACGCGATGGCAACCTTGATGCAGCGGTTGCGCGCCCGGTTGCACTGAGCCCGCACCGGTGATCCACTGCGGCCTCATCGCCGCCGGAGGAAATCGATGCCACTCACCGTCGCCCTACAGATGGACCCGATCGACAGTATCAACATCGATGGGGACAGTTCCTTCGTGCTGGGGCTGGAGGCGGAACGCCGCGGCCACCAGCTGTGGCACTATCTGCCGACGGATCTCGCCCTTGATCGCGGCCGGCTGTTTGCCACCGCCCGTCGCTTAAGCCTGCGCCGGGTCAAGGGCGACCATTTCACCTTAGGCGCGCCGGAACGCTTGGACTTGAGCACGCTGGATGTTGTGCTGCTGCGCCAAGATCCGCCGTTCGACATGGGCTACATCACCACCACGCACTTGCTGGATCACATCCACCCCAAGACCTTGGTGGTGAATGACCCAACCTCCGTGCGCAATGCGCCCGAAAAGCTGCTGGTGACCAACTTCCCCGATCTGATGCCGCCCACCTTGATCACCCGACGCTGGGATGAGATCCGCGCGTTTCGCGCTGAATTCAAAGACATCATTGTCAAGCCACTGTTCGGCAATGGCGGGGCCGGCGTGTTCCACATCAAGCCGGAGGATGAAAACCTGACAGCGTTGCTGGAGATGTTCTCGGCCCAAAACCGCGAACCCTTGATGATCCAGCGCTATGAACCGGCGGTGCGCGCGGGCGATAAGCGCATCATCTTGGTCGATGGCGAGCCCAGGGGTGC
>JAAFHH010000005.1:16928-21982 GCA_013297545.1 Alphaproteobacteria bacterium | reverse complement strand
GGCGATACTGTGACGGTAGATCACGCGGCGAGGCACCAGGCGAGGATGCCTTTTTGGACGTGCAGGCGGTTTTCCGCCTCGTCCAGCACGACGGATTGCGCGCCGCCGAGCTCCTCGGCGGTCACTTCCTCGCCGCGGTGGGCGGGCAGGCAGTGCATGAACAGCGCATCGGGCTTAGCCCGCGCCATCAGGGCCGCGTTCACTTGATAGGGCTGCAGGATGTTGTGGCGGTTGCCGCCTTCGGTCCCCATCGACACCCAAGTGTCGGTCACCACCAGATCCGCCCCGGTCACGGCGGCAATCGGATCGGTGCCGACATCGACCGGCACATTGCGCGCGCGCGCCCAGGCCATCACCTCCGGGTGGGGTGCGAGCTCGGCCGGGCTTGCGATCTTCATGCGGAAATCAAACCGCTCGGCCGCCTGCACCCAGGACGTACAGACGTTGTTGGCGTCCCCGGTCCAGGCGACCGTGCGCCCGCGGATCTGGCCGCGGTGTTCCTCGTACGTCATCACATCGGCCATGATCTGGCAGGGGTGCGACTGTTCGGTCAGGCCGTTGATCACCGGGATCGTCGCGTGGCGGGCGAGTTCGCGCAGTTTGGCCTCGCCGCCCGTGCGGATCATGATCGCATCGACGTAGCGCGAGAGCACGCGCGCGGTGTCGCCAATCGTCTCGCCGCGCTTCAGCTGCATTTCTTCTGGCCGCAGCACCACGACATCACCGCCGAGCTGACGCATCGCGACTTCGAAGCTGACCCGGGTGCGGGTACTCGGCCGCTCAAAAATCATCGCGAGTGTGCGGCCGGCGAGTGGCTTGTCACTGGTGCCACCCTTCAGGGCCGCCTTCATCACCCGGGAGTGATCGATGATCGAGCGCAGCTCGCCCGCCTGGATATCGGCGAGGTCGAGGAAGTGACGCACGCTCATTGGGTCGCCGGCGTCACCGCCACGCAGGCGCGGTCAAGGGCCGCCACCGCCTCGTCCACATGCTCGGTCGTGATGATCAGCGGCGGCAGCAAGCGCAGCACATTGTCGCCCGCCGTCACGGTGATCAGGTCCTGATCACGCGCAGCGGTCTGCAGATCGGTGTTGGTGCCAATGCACTTCAAGCCGAGCATCAAGCCCGCCCCGCGCACTTCGGCAATCACCCGCGGGTGACGCGTCTGCAGCGCCAACAGCTTGTGCCAGAGATCACGGGCAACCGTGTCGACGCCGTCCAAGAAACCGGGCTGCAGCAACACATCCATCACCGCATTGGCTGCCGCCATGGCGAGCGGATTGCCGCCGAACGTGGTGCCGTGGGTGCCCGGCACCATGCCCTTGGCGGCTTTCTCGTTCGCAAGCGTGCAGCCAACCGGGAAGCCGCCGCCGATGCCCTTGGCGACCGCCATCACATCGGGTTCGATGCCGGCCCATTGGTAGGCGAACAGCTTGCCGGTGCGGCCAACGCCGCTTTGGATTTCATCCAGCATCAGCAGCAGGCCGAATTCATCGGCGATCTTGCGCAGATCGCGCAGGTACTGCAGCGCCGCCGGGCGGATGCCGCCTTCGCCCTGCACGGGCTCGACAATGATGCCGGCGGTCTCTGGCGTGATCGCCGCGCGCAACTCGTTCAGATTGCCCCAGGCGACTTGGTCAAAGCCTTGCGTCGCCGGGCCAAAGCCTTCGAGGTACTTCGGCTGGCCACCGGCCGCGATGGTCGCGAGCGTGCGGCCGTGGAAGGCACCCTGCACCGTGATCATCCGGTAGCGTTCCGGGTGGCCTTGGTCGTACTGATAGCGGCGCACCATTTTGATGCCGGCCTCGTTGGCCTCCGCACCCGAATTGCAGAAGAACACGCTGTCGGCAAAGGTCGCCTCAACCAAGCGGGCCGCCAGCTTTTCCTGCAGCGGGTTCCGGTACAAGTTGGAGACGTGCCAGACCTTGTCGATCTGCGCCTTCAGTTCAGCGACCAAGTGCGGGTGGCAGTGACCAAGCGCGTTGACCGCGATGCCGGCTGCGAAGTCGAGGTATCGTCGCCCATCGGTCCCGAACAGGTATGCGCCTTCGCCCCGCTCGAACGCGAGGTCGATGCGGGCATAGTTCGGCAACAGGGCAGGGATCACAGCAACCTCCTTGAGCCCACGGCCCAGGCCGGTGGTTGCCCTGGGTCCGCGGTATTCGCAAAGGCGAAACTATGGGGAGCCTGCGCTGAGGCGTCAATCACCGGCGGTGGCGGCGGGGGTTGCATGGGCAGCACGCGACCCCGGAAATCTCAGCCGCACCAGGGTGGCCGGCACATCCCTCCCGCCGTTGGCTGCGCTCGCCTGTGCAAAGGATTTGCGCCGCGCGGTTCCTCGTCTAGGCTGGTGCCGCCAACAGGGGAGATGTGCGCGCGTGCGGGTTGTTGCGATTGCCAATCTAAAAGGCGGGGTCGGCAAAACCACGCTGGCGGTCCATCTGGCGGAGCGGGCGGGGCTGACGCAGCCCGTGGTGCTGGTCGACCTCGACCCGCAAGGCTCGACCGAGGCGTGGGTGCACGCGCGCGGCCAATTGTTGCCGACGGTGGTGCCGATGGGCGTTCACCAAGTCGAAAACAAGCTGATGCAGTTCCGCAAAGCGCATGTGCCGTTCGTGATCATCGACACGCCGGCGGCGATCATCGATGTCGTCGAAGTTGCGATCAAAGTGGCGGATCTGGTGCTGATCCCGGTGCGCCCGACCCCGACCGACCTCGCCGCCCTGCCGCGCACTCTGGCGCTGGCAAAAGCCGCCGGCAAGCCGGTGGCGCTGGTGCTGACCCAAGCGATTGTGAACTCGCGCCTGACCCACCGCAGCCTGGAGGCGATCGACCCAACCGGCCCGCTGCTGCCGGCGGTGATCCACCACCGCGCAGCCCTCGCCTCCGCCATGGCAACCGGCAGCACGGCCGCCGAACAAGATGCGCGCAGCAAAGCCGCCATCGAGATCGATGATCTCTGGCGGGCCTTGCAAGCCCGGTTGGCGGAGTTGCCGGAGCCTATTCCCGCGCGCTGAGGCGGGCCTGGAGGGCTGCCCGCAACCGCTCGATCGCCACGCGCTCGCTCAGCTGCCGGCCACTCAACCGTGCGATCCGTACGGCGTCGATTGCTTGGCGCACGCGCTCATGGGGCGTGGGCACCGGCCACACCCGCGGCGCTGGGCCGTCGAACCGGAAACTGTTGAGATCCGAACCATTTTGGTTCATGCCTCCTCCGTGCCAACCACCGTGTGCCAGGCGCGCACTTCGTGGCGCGGCAGGATGATGTCGCCGGGCGGATTGTATTGGCGCAGCACGACGGACTGGTCGGTCGCGTCGATGAAATCCTTGATCAGCACGGCGTCGCTGGTCTTGTAGACCACCACGCCATGATCGCGCCGGGCCGGCTTGTAGGGGTTGATGTGCAACAAGGTGCCGGGCCGGAAGCGCGGCACCATGCTGTCCCCCACCACCCAGATCGCGTAGGCGTCGCGCACGTTGCGCAGATGGTCCGGCATCGGCACATGGTCGATGGCGCCATCGAGCAAGAACATCTCCTGCTCGACCCCGCCGCGCGCAGCCGAGCGGACCGGCAACAGCCGGGGTGGCTGGGCGAGCGACGGGGCAGCAGGCGGGGGCGCCGCTGGCCCCAGCAGATCCTTCGGATCACAGCCCAGCGGCTCCGCCAGCCGCACCATCCAGTCAACCGTCATGCGCCGGTCGCCGCGTTCCAGGCGACCGATCTGTTGAGCCGTCGTCCCCGCCGCCTCCGCCAGCTGGTCCAACGACAAGCCGCGGGCCAGCCGCAGCGTGCGCAACGAAGTCATGCACCCCCTATAGCGCCAAAATGGTTCTAATTCCAGAACCAAATTAGTTCATGGGCCATTGACTCGCGCTGGACGTTCTGGTTTTGATCCAGTTGCCGACAGCCAGGGAGGCCTATCGTGGCAACACAGTTGGTCCGCGCCGCGGATACTAAGAGACACCGTCAACCAGCCGCCAAACGCGCGAAAATTGCAGCCGCGTGTCTGGCCCAAGCCGACGACATGACGCCACCGCCCGAACGCCGCCAGCACGACCGCCTGGTCGAGGGCGAGCGGCTGGTCACCGATGCGAGCGGTCACACCACCCGCACCAGCGGCCTCAGCGTCATCACCCAAACCCCACTCGATCGCTACCGGGTGATGAGTTACGTCGGGGAAACCCAGTGGCAGGCGGGTGATCGCCTGCGGTCGTGCTTCGAGCAGTGCTGCTTTGAGCATGTCGCGCGCGTGATGTACGACCGCGCCGGCACTGCGGGCGGCAACTCCAACGACCCGGCCGACATTCCGTTGCGCGCGATCTCAGCCAGGCGCGCCTATCTGCAAGCCTTGCAAGCGCTGCCGAACAAGGTCGCCGCCGTCGTCGTCCATGTTAGCTGCCACCGTGGCTCGGCGTCCGACTGGGCGGCGAACCGCGGCCTGCCGCGCGCCGATGGCATGGCGTTGCTGCGCCTGGGTCTCGATATCCTCTACGATCACTATTCGGCGGCCAAAAAGGCGAGGTGATTGGTGGACGGTGCGGCTCTGGTGTTGTTTTCCGGCGGGCAGGACAGTGCGACCTGCCTCGCCTGGGCGCTTGAGGAATTCGGCCATGTCGAGACCATCGGCTTCGACTATGGCCAGCGCCACCGCATCGAGCTGTCGGTGCGCGAGCCCTTGGCGCGCGCCATCGCAGCCCTAAAGCCGGCCTGGACCGAGCGCTTGGGCGCCGATCACCTGCTGCCGATCGAAACCTTGGGCGCGATTTCCGACACGGCCCTTACCCGCGAGGCCGCGATCGCCTTCGATGCGGCCGGCGTGCCGACCACCTTCGTGCCGGGCCGCAACCTGATCTTCCTCAGCTTCGCCGCGGCTGTCGCCTATCGCCGCGATCTGAAGCACTTGGTCACCGGGGTGTGCGAGACCGACTATTCCGGCTACCCAGACTGCCGGGATGACACGATCAAGGCGATGCAAGTCGCCCTCTCGCTCGGCCTCGACCGGCGCTTGGTGCTGCACACGCCCTTGATGTGGCGCGACAAGGCGGCGACATGG
>JAAFHH010000005.1:0-16918 GCA_013297545.1 Alphaproteobacteria bacterium | reverse complement strand
CTCGCCGAAGCCCTCGGCGGGGCCGATCTGGTCGAGGTGATCCGCGCACAAAGCCACAGCTGCTACCTTGGGGACCGCACAACCGTGCACGGCTGGGGTCGCGGGTGCGGTGCGTGTCCCGCCTGCGACTTGCGCCGGGACGGTTATCAGCGCTATCTCGCAGGCTCTGGAGCCATTGAGACGCACCCATGACCAAAGCCACCAACCGTCAACGCCTGATCGAAGGGGTGTTGGCCCTGATCGCCTTTATCGCCACGATCCCGGCGGCGAACTGGATGATCCAGTACGTTGGCACGGTCTGTGTGCCCGATGGCCCGTGCGTGATCCCGGTCGCACCGGGTGTGATGGCGCCCTCAGGCGTGATCACCATTGGCCTCGCGTTCGTGCTGCGCGACATCGTGCAGCGCCGGCTGGGGCTCGGCTATTCGGTGGCGGCGGTGAGTGTCGGGGCTGCAGTCTCTAGCTTGGTCGCACCGGCACCCCTGGTGCTCGCCTCCGGCGTCGCGTTCTTGATCGCGGAGCTGTTGGATCTTGGCGTCTACACCCCGCTGCAAAAGCACGGCTTCGTGCGCGCGGCCGTGGTGAGTTCGGTGGTGGGCGTGGTGGTTGACAGCGTGATCTTCCTCACGGTCGCCTTCGGCACGCTCGACTTCTTGCTCGGCCAAGTGGTTGGCAAGCTCGGGATGGTCGCGCTGACCATCCCGTTCTTGATCCTGCTGCGCCGCCGCGACGAGGCGCGCGGGCTTTAACGCAAGAACGGCAAGTTCAGCCCTTGTTCGCGGGCACAGTCGACCGCGATGTCGTAGCCGGCATCCGCGTGGCGCATCACGCCGGACGCGGGGTCGTTCCATAGCACGCGCTCCAACCGGCGGGCTGCTGCCTCGGTGCCATCGGCCACCACCACCATGCCAGCGTGCTGGGAATAGCCGATGCCAACCCCGCCGCCATGGTGCAGCGAGACCCACGTCGCCCCGGATGCCGTGTTCAACAGCGCGTTCAACAGCGGCCAATCCGCCACCGCATCGCTGCCGTCGCGCATGGCTTCAGTCTCCCGGTTCGGGCTCGCGACACTGCCGCTGTCCAAGTGGTCGCGGCCGATCACGATCGGGGCTTTGAGCTCGCCCGAGGCGACCATCTGGTTGAACGCGAGGCCGAGCCGGTGGCGCTGGCCAAGGCCAACCCAGCAGATCCGCGCCGGCAAGCCTTGGAACTTGATGCGGTCGCGCGCCATGTCGAGCCAGCGGTGCAGATGGGCGTCGTCCGGGATCAATTCCTTCACCTTGGCGTCGGTGCGCCAGATGTCTTCCGGATCGCCCGACAGCGCGCACCAGCGAAACGGCCCGATGCCGCGGCAGAACAGCGGGCGGATGTAGGCCGGCACGAAGCCGGGGAAGGCAAACGCGTCTGTGACGCCCATCTCTTCGGCCATCGCGCGGATGTTGTTGCCGTAGTCCAGCGTCGGGATACCCATGCGAAAGAGCTCCAGCATCGCGCGGACCTGAACCGCCATGCTGGCCTTGGCGGCCTGTTCGGTGCCCTTCGGATCGCTAAGCTTGCGGTCCGCGTGTTGCTCCAAGGTCCAACCCGCCGGCAAGTAGCCATTCAGCGGATCGTGGGCGGAGGTTTGGTCCGTCACCATGTCCGGCCGGGCGCGCGTATCACCGGCAGCGACCCGGCGCGCGATTTCTGGAAACACCTCGGCCGCGTTGCCGAGCAGGCCGATCGAGATCGCAGCCCCCGTCGTACGCGCCTCGGCCAGCCAGTCGAGCGCTTGATCGAGGCTCGCGGTGTGGCGATCCAGATACCCGGTCTCCAGCCGCTTTTCGATGCGGGAGGGCTGACACTCAATGCCGAGCAGCGACGCACCCGCCATGGTCGCGGCCAAGGGTTGCGCGCCGCCCATGCCGCCGAGGCCACCGGTCAGAATCCACCGCCCGGTCAGGCTGCCGCCGTAGTGCTGGCGGCCGGCTTCCACGAACGTCTCGTAGGTGCCCTGCACGATGCCTTGGGACCCGATGTAGATCCACGACCCCGCGGTCATCTGGCCGTACATGGCGAGACCCTTGGCGTCGAGTTCGTGGAAGTGATCCCAGGTCGCCCATTTGCCGACCAGGTTGGAATTGGCGATCAGCACCCGCGGCGCGTCGCTGTGGGTGCGGAACACGCCCACTGGTTTGCCGCTTTGCACCAGCAGGGTTTCATCGTCGTTGAGGTCTTTCAGCGCGGCGACGATGCGATCAAAACTCGCCCAATCGCGCGCCGCCCGGCCAATGCCGCCGTAGACCACCAGTTCTTCCGGCCGCTCGGCGACATCCGGGTCCAAATTGTTCAACAGCATCCGGTAGGCGGCTTCGGTCGCCCAGGATTTCGCGGTCAGCGTGGTGCCGTGCGGGGCCTTCAGGCGGCGGCTGTTGTCGAGGCGGCTGGTCATGAGGGCTCCCTTCACGCCATCAGGCGGGCGATGGTTTGGCGATAGCGTGCGGCGATCGTGTCTTGATCCGGGTGGCGGCCATCGCGCACCACCCAGCGCCCGCCCACCATCACATGGCGGACGGTGGTTTGGTTGCCGGAAAACACCCAGCTGTCGAGGGCGAGGTTGCCGCTGCGGCTGGTCAGGATCGGATGCTCCGCGTCGAGCACGATCAGATCTGCGCGCTTGCCTGGTGCCAGCGCCCCGATCGGCCGGCCGAGCGCGGTCGCACCCCCTTGGAGGGCTGCCCGCACCAAGGCCGCACCGGTTGAAGCGCCAACGCTGGTTTCGGTTAGGTTGCGGCTCTGGCGCTGCAGGCGGCGCAGGTATTCGAGCCAGCGCAGTTCTTCGACGGGGCTGACCGACACGTTGCTGTCGGTGCCAATGCCAAAGCCGCCGCCGTGGCCGAGGAACTCCAGGAACGGGAAGAACCCGTCGCCGAGGTTCGCTTCCGTGGTTGGGCACAGACCAGCGGTTGCTCCACTCTTGGCGAGGTGCCTGGTCTCATCGTCTGTCAGGTGGGTCGCGTGGATCAGGCACCAGCGCTGATCGAGGGCGTGGTGCTGCAGCAGCCAGTCGACCGGGCGCAAGCCCGACCAGGCGACGCTGTCCGCCACTTCCTTCACCTGTTCGGCGGCGTGGATGTGGATTGGCCCGTCGGTGAGCTTGATCACCGCGGCGAGTGCGTCCGGCGGCACCGCGCGCAGGCTGTGCGGGGCGACACCGAGGCGGATGTTCGCGTCTTCGCCATACCCGGCCTGAAGCCGCTGGTAGAGGTTCGAAAACTGATCGAGGCTCAGCACAAACCGCCGCTGACCCTGGGTGGGGGCAGCCCCGCCGAACTGGCTGGTCTGGTACAGCACCGGCAGCAAGGTGAGCCCGATGCCAGACGCCCGCGCCGCCGCCACGATCCGGTGTGCCAACTCAGCCGGGTCGGCGTAGAGGCCACCTGCGGGATCCGTGTGCAGGTAGTGGAACTCGCCCACGGTCGTGTAGCCGTGCAGCAGCAGCTCGACATAGAGCTGGGTGGCCACCGCCTCGACATCCTCCGGCCCCAAGCGCTGCAGGAAGCGGTACATCACCTCCCGCCAGCTCCAGAAACTGTCGCCCTCCGGGCCTGCACGCTCGGCGAGCCCCGCCATCGCGCGCTGGAACGCGTGGCTGTGCACGTCCGGCATGCCCGGCAGCACAATCCCGCCCGCGGTTTCAGAGTTTGGAGCACGTCCCGGGGTGATGCTGGTGATCCAGCCGTCATCCACGGTCAGCGTGACATCGCTGACCATCGTGTCCCCGACCAGAGCCTGGTCTGCATAAAGAGCGTGCGCCATGGCGCACTCTAGCGTGAGCGGCTGGCGGCTTGGTACTGGGGAGATAGAGGAACGAAGAATACGACATCCGCTCATGGCATCGTCCCTCTCCCCGCTTACGGGGGGAGGGGCTAGAAGAAGGGTCTTAAAAAAACCCCCTCCCCCGAGTGGCCAGGGGAGGGGAACCCGAGAACGGCGGTCTTAGCGCCGCGTGGTCTCGGTGATCTGGAAGCGCACGGTCGCTTGCGGGCGGTGGGCGACGGAGACGTCGTCCCAGTGCCGGCGGGCGGTTTCGTAGGATTGGAACGGCCCGTGGACTTGCGCGCCCGTATCGGTCAGGCGGGAGAAGGTGGTGTCGGCGAATTCGCCACCGATCACCCAGTATTGTGTGTTCATGGGGTGTCTCCTCTGTTGAGCGGGGTTACTCAGCCGCCACGGCAACGGGCTTGGCATGGCCGTGGAATTGATCATGTTCGGTCGACCCGGACATCGCGGTGGTGGAGGACTGGCCGGCCGAAATCGCAACCGCGACGGCGTCGAAGTAGCTGGTGCCGACCTCGCGCTGATGGCGCACCGCCGTGAAGCCATGGGCCTCGTTGGCGAACTCGCGCTGCTGGAGTTCGGAGTAAGCGGCCATGCCGCGTTCCTTGTAGCCCTTGGCCATCTCGAAGGTGATCAGGTTCAGGCTGTGGAAGCCGGCCAAGGTGACGAACTGATACTTATAGCCCATGGCGCCCAGTTCCCGCTGGAACTTCGCGATCGTCGCCTCGTCCAACTTGGCCTTCCAGTTGAAGGACGGCGAGCAGTTGTAGGCCAGCATCTTGCCCGGGAACTGCTTGTGCATCGCTTCGGCAAACTCGCGGGCCTCGCTGAGGTTGGGCTCGGAGGTTTCCCACCACACCAGATCCGCATAGGGCGCGTAGGAGAGGCCCCGGGCGATTGCGTGCTGCACACCCACTTGCGGGCCCTGCTTCAGGCGGAAGAAGCCTTCGGGCGTGCGCTCACCCGTGAGGAAGGCCGCGTCGCGCGGGTCGACATCGCTGGTGATCAGCTGGGCGGAATGCGCATCCGTGCGGGCGACCAGCACCGTCGGCACGCCCATCACGTCGGCCGCCAGGCGGGCGGCATTCAGCTGGCGGATCGCCTGCTGGGTTGGCAGCAGCACTTTGCCGCCGAGGTGACCGCACTTCTTTTCCGACGCCAGCTGGTCTTCGAAGTGCACACCGGCGGCACCCGCTTCGATCATCGCCTTCATCAGTTCGAAGGCATTGAGCGGGCCGCCGAAACCGGCTTCGGCGTCTGCCACGATCGGCAGGAAGTAATCCGTGTCGCCCTTGCCTTCCATGGTTTGGATCTGGTCCGCGCGCTGCAAGGTCTTGTTGATGCGGCGCACCACCTCCGGCACGGAAGACACCGGGTAGAGCGACTGGTCCGGGTACATCTCGCCGGCATTGTTGGCGTCAGCCGCGACTTGCCAGCCGGAGAGGTAGATCGACTTCAAGCCGGCCTTCGCCATCTGCATCGCCTGGCAGCCGGTGTAGGCGCCGAGTGCGTTGACGTAATCCTCGCTGTGCAACAGCGACCACAGCTTTGCGGCACCGCGCCGGGCCAGCGTGTGTTCGATCTGGACGGACCCGGACAGGCGCTTGACGTCCTCTGGCGTGTAGTCGCGGGTGATGCCGGCGAAGCGGTCGGTCGTGGTCATGGTGGTCTCCGTCTGAAGCAGCAGGAGCGATCCGGGGAGGGGGAGCGCTTTCGTGTGCGGTGCAACAGGAATACGCATGGATCGATTGACAGGCAATAAGCACCTGAGATTCCTGCAGAAATCTGGAAATGCTTGACTGTTTTACATATTACTATTTGTCTGTTTGTAAAGTTTACGCCAGGAGCCAGCATGGCCCAACTCCGCCTCGGCGCCCGCGTGCGGCGCTTGCGCCAAGACCAACGCCTGACCCAAGTGCAGATGGCTGAACGCCTGGGCATCAGCCCGAGCTATCTGAACCTCATTGAGCACAATCAGCGCGGCCTGTCGGTGCAATTGCTGCTGCGCCTGGCCGAACGCTTCGGCGTCGACCTCGCCGGGTTCCGGGCCGAGGATGATGGCCGTGCAGTCACCGACCTGATGGAGGTGTTCGCCGATCCGCTGTTCGATGGCGCTGGCCTGAAGACGGCCGACTTGCAGGAAGTGGTGCAGGCCTCGCCCGCAGTCGCGAAGGCGATCCTCACCCTCTACCAGGCCTGGCGCGGCGGGCCGTCCGCCACCACCGCGACACCGGACGGCGATGACCAGGTGCCGGTCGGCATGCCGTGGGAGGAGGTGGCGGACTTCGCCCACAGCCGTGACGGCTATTTTCCGCCGCTGGAAGCCGCCGCCGAGGCGCTGTGGCGGGACGCTGGCCTCACCCAAGCCAAGCTCGCCCAGGGGTTGGAAGGCTACCTCGCCTCCAAGCTCGCGGTCGACGTGGTGGTGGTGCCGGACGCGAGTATGGACGGCGCACTGCGGCGGTTCGATCAGAACACACGGCGCCTGCTGTTATCCGACCTGCTACCGGCCCCGTCGCGCCTGTTCCAGGTGGCGGTCCAGATCGGCTGGCTGACCCAGCGCAGCACGATCGACCGGCTGGCCGCGGGCGCGAAGCTCACGACTGGGGACGCCGATGCACTCGCGCGCCGCTTGTTGGTCAACGCCTTCGCTGGCGCGGTGCTGATGCCCTACGAAGCGTTTGCGCAAGCCGCCCGCGCCGAGCGCCACGACATCACCCGGCTCGAGCGGCGCTTTGGCGTCAGCTTTGAACAGGCCTGCCACCGGCTCGCCACCTTGCGCCGGCCCGGATCGCCCGGCGTGCCGTTCTTCCTGATCAAGGTGGATGCCGCCGGCACCGTGCTGAAGCGCCTGACCACGCCGGGCCTGTCGCTGCCGCGCTTTGGCCAGCTGTGCCCGCGCTGGCCGATTGCGGACGCCTTCGCGCTCCCCGGCCGCACGGTCGCCGCGCCCGTGCGCCTGACGGATGGTAGTGGGTTTGTGATGATCGCGCGCACCGTCTCCTCCGCTGCGGCCGACCGGCGCGGGGCGGAGCGGGCGCGGGCAGCGTCGGTGGTCGCGATCGGCTGTGGCGCCAGCCACATCGGCGAGATCGCAGCCGCCGAGGGCCAAGCGGCAGACCAGGCGATCCCCGGCGGCATCTCCTGCCGCCTCTGCCCGCGGCCGGCGTGCTCAGACCGGGCATTGCCGATGCAATTTGGCGAAACCTCGGCTGCATTGGCCGATGCGGATCGCAGTGGCCCCGGCCCCTGGTGGAGTCCCGCGGCTTGAGGTATCAAGCGGCAGCCGGTTGAAGCGAGAGCGCGAGGACTGATCATGCCGTGGATTGCCGAAGGCATCAGCACCACCAACAAAGCAATCTATTTGGGCGAGGGGGCCGACCGCGCCGCCGCCGAGAAAATCGCCCGCGATAAGCTCGGCTCGATGCAGACGCTTGCCTCCGCCAAGGTGAAAGACGCCGGCGACAACACCAAGTTCCTGATCATCACCCGCGAGATGCTGGCCAAAAGCGCACCACCCGCCGCCGCACCAGCCGCAAGCGGTGTGCAGCCGCCGGCCGGCTACGTGAAGGTGGGCAGCCAATCCTCCCTGAAGCCCAAACCCCGCAAAGTGATCAGCCCTGCCGGCAAAGGCATCATGATCGCGATCGGCGTGTCCTTCGTGCTGCTGATCGCCCTGGGGCTCTGGCCGCTGATCGCGCGCTCGCTGTAGCCAGCTGCGGGTCGACGGTGGTGCCCCTGCTGCTCTCACAGAGCTAGGCGATGGCACCCACCGTCTCCCACACCGCCGCCGATCGCGCGTTCGAATGGGACGAGGATAAAGCCGCCGTCAACGCCGAGAAGCACGGCATCGCGTTCGAGGATGCGGCGGCGGCGTTGGTGGCGGGCGAACCGCTCGTCGAACGCGACCCCCACCCCAAGGAGCAGCGCTGGCGGGCGTTGGCTCGCGTCGGCCAACATGTCATGATGGTGGTCTTCACGCTGCGGCAAGGTCAGGTACGGCTTATCTCAGCCCGCCCTGCATCGACAAAAGAGCGGATGTCCTATGGCGAACACCAAAACCAGCGCCTTCGATAGAACCGACGCTGAGATCATCGAAGCGGCGCTGACCGATCCCGACGCCTTGCCGATGTTCGCCGAAGACATCCCCCGCGAAGGTCCGCCCGTGCCGGTCTATATCGACCGCGCCACACTGCGCGGCATTGCCGACGAGGGCGGCGACTATGTCGGGCGCATCAACGACGTCCTGCGCGCCTATCTGGCTGGCAAGGTGCGGGACGCGGCGTAGGCGGCTAGATATCTCTGATTGCCCGCATTGATCATTCCTGCCCATAGTCCGGCATTACAGATTGCCGGGTGATCCCAATGCCCTCCGCTCTCAGCGATATGAGTGACGCCCCTTATCCAGGCTTGCGCGCCTTTGATGAACGCACTGCGCGCTGGTTCTTCGGCCGCGATGCGTTGGTCGAAGCACTGCTGGTGCGGCTTGAGCGCGAGGGTGTGCTGCTGGTGACCGGACCGTCGGGCAGCGGCAAATCCTCGGTGGTGCGCGCTGGGCTGATCCCACGCCTGACCGCTGATGGCTGGCAGGTCGCGACCCTGCGGCCGGGATCTACGCCCGCATCCGCACTCGCCGAGGCGCTGGCCGCGTACCCGGGCGCGCAGGTCGCTCTGCTGATTGATCAGTTCGAGGAACTGTTCACCCAAGCTTGGTCGAACCTGCCGGAGCGCGATCGCTTCATCGCGGCGTTGGCAGATCTGATCACCCAGCGCCACCGCTTGATCCTCACCCTGCGCTCAGACTTCGAAGGCTGGCTCGACCAGCTGCCAGACCCGCTACCGGATCTGCTGGCGAACCGGGCGCGCCACCACGTGCCGCCGATGACCGCGCGCCAAATCGCCGAAGCGATTGAAACGCCAGCGAGCCGCCTCGGCTTTGGCTTCGCGGGATCATGGCAGGAAGACTTGAAACCCGCCGCCCTCGGTGCTGGCCGGCTGCCGATGGCGCAGTTCGCCCTGCAACAGGCGTGGGCCGCACGCGACGAGGCGAGTGCCACGCTGCCGCGGCCCGCGTTCTTGCAGGAGGCTGATCCAGCCGACCCGCTGGCAGATCCGCTCGCCGCGCTGTTGGCGACCGCAGCCGACGCTGCACTGGCAACTTGCGATGCGGTGGCCGCGCGCACCCTGTTCCTGCACCTGGTCGAGGTCTCGCCTGCTGGCATCGCCAGCGACACCAAGCGCAAGGTGCGGCTGGCGTCCCTCACCGACTTGGAACGATCGGTGGTCGACGCCCTCGCCGCGGAGGGGGTTTGGCTGCTCACCACCGATGCCGGTGCCAGCGGCCCAACGGTGGAGATCGCCCACGAAGCCCTGATCCGCTGCTGGCCGACCCTGCACGGCTGGCTCGAACCCGTGCGCGCCCTCCACCTCTGGCAAGCCCGCTGCCACGCCGGCCGCGCCCGCGACGGCGACTTTCCGCGCCGGGTGTGGAGCGAGGCGGATGTCGCCGAAGCTGAGATCATGCTCGCGATGCCGGATTGCGATCCGGAAGCAGCGCGCTACGCACGGCAGGTGCTGGCGTATACGCAGGCGGCGTCGCTGTGGCCGATGGCGTCGAGTGACGAGAACGCCGGTGCAGGGTGGAACGCCATCGCATCCGCCAATCCCATCCTGCGCAGTGCCCTGCTCGACCAGATTGTGGATCCCGATCTTAGTCAATTCCGGCCCGAGAGTGCGTGTAGCTACAGCCTAGAGTACCTGGTCAGAGCGCTCTTTGGGGTGTCCGACCTGCGTCGAACCGGCGTTTCCGCGCGAATGGGCATCGCCGACTGGGCGGCAATCGGGAGGGAGCGGGCACGGTTCTGGGTGCGTCTGTTGCTGCAGCTTGATCTGCACCGCACCCCATCGCCGATGCCAGCAGAGTTCGCATTCCAAGCGATCCGTGTTGGGTTTCGCGTCCGCCACGATGGTGACTCGACCCAAGACCTTAGCGACGCCTTGCAAGCGGTTGCGCCTCAGCTCCTCGACAAAGAGGAACGCTTTGAGGCGTTGTTTGCGGAATTCTTGGAGACGACCAACCGAGACCATCGCTTCGAACTGTCTGAGCCGCTGATCGCACTGGCGCATGTCGTCGCAGGTCCCGACCAGCGATATAGTACGCTTCGAGAGCGGCTGCTGACAACGCGCGACCGTGACCAAGTCTCCTGCATCTGCCTCATCCAAGCCGCGTTTGCTGAACGCATCGCAGAGCCCGACCATCACATCGCTGTGGTGATTGCGGATATGGGAGCGCGCCGCAGCTGGAACATACTTGACGCTCTTTCGCGCAGTCTCATCGCGCTTGCGGCTCGCGTAACAGAACCGAACCGTTGGGCAGCAGTGCTGCTAAAGGCGCGCAGCAAGACCCGTAATGAAGGCCTGCGGCAGCTCTTTGATGGCGCGCTGTCCGTCCTCGCGCCGCAGGTCACCGACTCAGAACTGCGCTTTCATGCCCTGCGCGCGGCACTGTTGACCGATCACTACCTTGTCGATGCAGAGCTACTCGGGCCGATGCTGGTTGAAATCGCGCCGGCGATGCCTCAGCCAGACACGCTGTTCGATGCCGTGATCAACGACCTCACAGTCTATGTGTCTCGGGGCGCTGCGAGCGCTTTTGGTGGGGTGCTCGCGGAACTCGCCCCGCGGATCCGTGATCCCGAGCGGCGGATCGCGCAGCTGCAAGCAACGCAGAACGCACGCGCGAGCTGGCGCGAGACGCAGGTCTTGGAAGGGGCAATCGCGGCGCTCGCGGTGCGACTGACCGATCCCGCGCGAGTGCTTGATACGCTGTATCAAGCCTTTCAGTTCCTCGATCGCGCGCAGTGGCCGCCAACCGCTTGGGATGCCTTGGTGTCCGCGGCACGCGCCATCGATGACCCAGATCGCCGCTACAAACGTTTAGAGAAGATCGTGTTCGCCGAAGAGGGCCGGCACCATCTCGACGCGCTCGCGGCAATGTTCGGAGCACTTGCTCCAGTCGTGGCCGCACCCGATCGCAAGTTCGATACCCTGTTAGCCGCCGTGCGAGGCCCGCTGGAATGGGATCAGCGCTACCTCATCGGGGTCATTTTGGGCGCCCTTGCGCCGCGGGTGGCTGAGCCGGACCAGCGGTTCGACGATCTCGTTGAGGAGCTGCCGCACTCACAGCACCCGGCGGCGCTGGCCGATGCGCTGGCCGGCTTCGCAGCCATCGTTTCTGATCCGGGTAGACGGATCCAGGATCTGCTCGCCCTGCTCCGTTGTATCACCGATCGAGATCTCGCATCGCGGCTTAGTTCACTGCTGACGGCACTCGCGTCAAGGATTGATCAGGCGAACGACCTGTTCGCTCAATTGCTTGATCTGCTGCTTTCAGGGACCGCGCCAGTGCAGAGCTTCGCAATCGGCCAAGCGCTGGCAGCGCTGGCTTCGCAGGTTGACACACCGACCGAGTTGCTAGCCGAAGTCAAAGCTGCCTTCGCAACACCCCGCGAGATCAAGTCCACTCACGCCCTGTGCACCGCCCTGCGGTCCCTGGCACTCCAGCTGCCCGAGAACGAGGCCAAGCTTGATCGCGCCAGCACTGCCGCGCGGTTTAGCTGGCAGGCACGCACCTCCGAACAAGCGGAAATCTTCGAGATCCTGCTTGATTTCGCCGTGCCTATTCCACTTTGGATGATCGCTGCTGGACTAACCCGCTGGGCGAGCCTGTCTGATGAACGCGGCTATCGGTCTTATCCTGGTTATGCTGACCCGGCAGGTTTTGACCGCGATGAGCTGTCTCTGCTCGCCGAAGCCACCGGCCTACCCGAAGACGCCTCGGTCTGGGCGATCATCGCGTGGCTGAAGGAGCGCCGCCCCGACGTCAACCTCGAAGCCGCCTGGGGCGAGCCGATCTTGCCCGAACTCGCCATCGCCACGCCCGCCCCGCTCGGCTAGCATCGACGCCTCTCCCCTGCGCGCGAGGCACCATGTCTGGCTTCAAACCTGTCTACATCGATTTCCTCAATGGCCCGGACATCGAGCTCTTGGCGCTGACGGACGCGGAAATCCTCGCCGCCATTGAGGCCTCGCTCGCGGCCCAAGGCCAGGGCGAGACGGAGATTGAGCCACGCGTGCACCTCCACCCAAACGTCGGGGTGCCGGGCCACTTCAACGTGCTGCGCGGGGTGATCAAGGCCGGGATCAACCGGGCGGGTGTCAAGGTGGTGGGGGATTATGTCGATAACTACAAGCAGGGCATGCCGTCGGAATACGGCGTGCTCACGCTGTTCGATCCGCTGACCGGGGCACCCCAGGCGCTCTTGGACGCGACCGGGATTACCGAGATGCGCACGGGTGCGGTCACCGCGATTGGGGCGAAGTATCTGGCGCGCAAGTCCTCCAAGGTGCTCGGCCACATCGGGGCGCGCGGGTCGGCCTATTGGAATGTGCGGCTGCTCGATAGCCTGTTCGATTTCCATGAGATCCGCCTGCATTCGCGCCGGCCGGAGAGCCGGGAGGCGACGGCGGCACGCCTGTCCCGCGATCTCGGCAAGACCGTGATCGCGACATCGGATTGGGAAAGCACCGTGCGGGGTGCCGATATCGTCGTTGAGGCGTCGCGCTTGCTGGCGCCGGAGCCGCTGCTCAAAACCGAATGGATCAAGCCCGGCGCCTTCGTGGTGCCTTATGGCACCATGAGTGCGGTCGAACTGTCGCTGACTGACATCATGGCGAAGCTGGTGGTCGATGATTGGGGCCAGTGCGCGGTAGGCGATCTGGGGGCACTGCGCCAGCATGTCCGCGCTGGCAAGCTCTCGCCCGAGACCCTGCATGCAGAGATGGGGCAGATCGTTGCAGGTCTAAAACAAGGCCGGCAGAGCGAGGAAGAAACCATCCTGTTCTGGCACCGTGGCCTGTCCTTGTCGGACATCGCACTCGGCCACGCGATGCTGGAGAAAGCGCACCGCCTCGGCATCGGCCAGCGGCTGCGGTTCGTTTAGCCCCGCCCGGTCACCACCCGGTCGCGCCCGCCGAGGTCTTGGGTCACGGTGATGGCCCGCAAGCCGGCTGCCTCGAACAGGGCTGAGACAGCGGCTGCCTGCGTCCAGCCGATTTCCACCGCCACCAGGCCGCCGGGGGCGAGGAACGGCCTGAGGCCACCCAGGATCGCCCGGTAGGGCTCTAACCCGTCAGGCCCGCCATCCAGCGCAGTGATCGGGTCAAAATCCTTCACCTCCGGGTCGAGGCCCGGGATCTCCTCGCTCGCGATGTAGGGTGGGTTCGAGAGGATCACATCGAACGGTGCGTTGTGGCGCGGCAGGTGCAGCGGCTCGCCGACTGCCCGCCAGCCGCCCTGGCCGAAGTGGCAGCGCGCTGCGAGGCCAAGCGCTTCGGCGTTCTTGCGCGCCATCCACAGCGCCTTGGCACTTTGGTCGACACCGACACCGAAGCTCTGGGGCCGTTCGTGCAGCACGGCCAGCAACAAGCAGCCGGACCCGGTACCGAGATCGAGCACCCGCGCCGGTGCCGGGGCGAGCTTCAGCACCTGCTCGACCAGGGTCTCGCTGTCCGGCCGCGGGTCCAGCACCGAGGGCGCGATCGCGAACGGCAGCGACCAGAACTCTCGCACCCCCCGGATGCGGCTGATCGGTTCGCGAGCGACACGACGGGCGAGCCGCAAGCGAAACCGCCGCACCGCCAGCTGATCGACGCCGCGGTGCGGTTCCAACAGCAAGGTGGTGGGCGCGATCCCCAGCGCGTCGGCCAAGAGGACTCGCGCATCGAGCGCTGGGGAAGACACACCCGCCGCGGCAAGGTCCGCGGTTGCGGCCTCCAGCAGCGTGTGTGCCGCCACCCTCACAGATCGGCCAAGCGCGCGGCTTCGTCTTCTTGGCGCAGCGCATCCAACAGCTCGCCCAGGCCTTCACCCAGCATCACCGCTTCGATCTTGTAGAGGGTGACGTTGATGCGGTGGTCGGTCACCCGGCCTTGCGGGAAGTTGTAGGTCCGGATGCGTTCGGACCGGTCGCCGGAGCCGACCTGGCTCTTGCGGCTGGCAGACCGCTCGCTATCCAAGCGCTGGCGTTCGGCATCGTAGATGCGCGCGCGCAAGATCTTCAGCGCCTTCGCCTTGTTCTTGTGCTGGGATTTTTCGTCCTGCTGGCTGACCACAATGCCGGTCGGCAAGTGGGTGATGCGCACCGCACTGTCGGTCGTGTTGACCGACTGGCCGCCGGGGCCGGAGGAGCGGAACACGTCGATCCGCAAATCCTTTTCGTCGATCTGGATGTCGACTTCTTCGGCTTCCGGCAGCACCGCCACGGTCGCGGCCGAAGTGTGGATGCGGCCCTGGCTTTCGGTCGCCGGCACGCGCTGGACGCGGTGCACACCGCTTTCGAACTTCAGGCGCGCGAACACGCTGCGGCCGGTGATGGTGGCGATCCCTTCTTTGAGGCCGCCAAGGCCGGTGTCAGAGACTTCCATCGCCTCAAACCGCCAGCCCTGCAGCTGGGCGAAGCGCTCATACATCCGGAAGAGTTCGGAGGCGAACAGGGCCGCCTCGTCCCCGCCCGTGCCAGCGCGCACTTCGAGGATGGCGTTCTTCTCATCCGCCTCGTCCTTCGGCAGCAGCGAGAGTTGCAGTGCGCGCTCAAGTGCCGGGATCTTCGCTTTAAGCTCCGCGAATTCCTCCTCCGCCATGGCGCGCATCTCAGGATCCATGGCGGGATCGGCGATCATCTGGGCCAAGTCAGCGGCTTCTTGCTTGGCGGCTTTCAGCGCACCAGCCGATTCGGCGGTGGGGCCGAGTTCGGCGTATTCGCGCGACAGCTTGGCGAAGGTTTGGCCGTCGAGCCCGCCTTCGGTCGCCAGGGTCGCCGAGAGTTCGGCGTGGCGCTGCAGCAGGCGGTCGATGGTGGCGTCGAAACTCAACTGGGTTACTCCTCGGTCAAGCCGAACAATCGGCTGAGTGCGGCTTCCAACGCCGGATCGCCCGCGCGCAGCGCCTCTGATGGGCGATGCAACAGGCGGGCGAGCAGTCGCCGGGTCGCTTCTGCTGCGTCATCCGGTGCGTCCGCGAGGGCCTGCTGGCGCAAAGCCTCGGCGTGGCGCCTAAGCGCCGTCACCGCGGGTGCCGCCGCGCGCGCGGTCAGCGCAGCGCGGAACGCCCGCACCTGTTCTTCAACGATCCGCTGCGCCGGTGCAAGCGCCTCCTGCCGCCCGACCCGTCCGGCCGCCGCCAAGCGCTCCAGATCATCGAGCGTGTAGAGGAACACGCCGTCGAGATCGCTGACTGCCGCATCAATATCCGCCGGCATCGCCGCATCAATGAGATAGAGCGGCCGGTAGCGGCGCTGGCGCTGGATCCGGGCAAGCGTTGCGCGGTCGATCAGGCAGCGCCCACTGCCAACCGCGCTGATCACCACATCCGTGCGCTCCAACGTCGCGGCCAAGGGATCGTAGGCGGCGATCGTCGCGGCGAGGCTGCGCGCCAGATCGGCTGCCAGCGCTGTGTGACGGGCGGCGACATGCCAGCGCTGCAAGCCCGCGAGCCGCAAGCGCTCGGCGAGTGCGAGGCCGATATCGGCCCCCCCAATCAGCAAGCCGGGCACGGGGCCAAGATCGCCGAACACCTCGGCTGCGATTTGCGCCGCGGCCGACGCCAATGAGACCGGCCGGGTGCCAAGGCTGGTCTCGTGGCGCACCCGCGCGCCGGCACTGTAGCTCGCCGCCAGCACTGTCTCGAGCAGAGGGCCGGCGGTGCCCGCCGCGACGGCTTCCCGGTGCGCGTGCTTCAGTTGGCCGAGGATTTCGGGTTCGCCCAGCACATGGCTCGCCATGCCGGCGGCCACTTCGAACAGGTGGGTGAGGGCCGCCTCGCCACAGACATCGATCGTGGGCTCGATGCGCCCGACCCGCGCATCGAACGCACGGCGCAGGCTGCCGGGTTCCGTTTCGATTCCGATCCAAGCCACCCGGTCGCAGGTGCCAAGCCCAATCACCTCCGCCACGCCGGGCAGCTGTCCCGGCGGGATCGCGCGCGCGATTGCGTCCTCGCGCCATTCAAGCGCAGCACCGCGGTGGTCGACACCGACGACAGCCAGCGCCTCCGGCAGTGTCGTGGTCAACCGCTACTCGGCTGCTGCTGCAGCAGCCGTCGCGGCTTCGATCTCGGCGGCCTTGGCTTCGACCATGGCGACCAGATGGTCGACGATACCCTCGTCCTTCAAGCGGTGGTGCGGCACGCCGGCGACATAGACCTGGTGCACGCCATTGCCGCCGCCGGTGAAGCCAATGTCGGTTTCCCGTGCTTCGCCCGGCCCATTGACGATGCAGCCGATCACGGACAGCGTCATTGGCGTGGTGATGTGGGCAAGCCGCGCTTCCAGCGCCTCCACGGTTTTGATCACTTGGAACTGTTGGCGCGAGCAGCTCGGGCAGGAAATCACGTTGACCCCGCGGTGCCGCAAGCCCAGCGACTTCAAGATGTCGAAGCCGACTTTCACTTCTTCTTCGGGCTCGGCCGACAAGGACACCCGAATGGTGTCGCCGATGCCGGACCACAGCAGCATGCCAAGCCCGATCGAGGATTTCACCGTGCCGGTGCGGAACCCGCCGGCTTCGGTGATGCCGAGGTGCAGCGGGTAGTCGCACGCCTCCGCCAGGCCCTGGTAGGCAGCCACCGCCAGAAACACGTCAGACGCCTTCACGGAGATTTTGAATTCGGTAAAGTCGTTGTCTTCCAAGATCTTCGCGTGATCGAGCGCGCTTTCGACCATCGCCTCCGGACAGGGCTCGCCGTACTTTTCCAGCAGGTCGCGTTCCAGCGAGCCGGCATTCACGCCGATGCGCATGGAGCAACCATGGTCCTTGGCGGCCTTCACCACTTCGCGCACCCGCTCGGCCGAGCCGATGTTGCCGGGGTTGATGCGCAAGCACGCAGCCCCCGCTTCAGCGGCTTCGATCGCGCGCTTGTAGTGGAAGTGGATGTCCGCGACGACCGGCACGCTGACCGCTTTGACGATCGCCTTCAGCGCGCGGGTTGAGTCTTCATCGGGGCAGGAGACGCGCACAATGTCGCAGCCGACCTCCACCGCCC
>JAAFHH010000499.1 GCA_013297545.1 Alphaproteobacteria bacterium | reverse complement strand
GAGTGCTGGATCTGTTTGATATCGAGGCTGGGCTGGTTAAGCGGTGGCGGGATACGCGGTGACCAGACGGTAGGTGCCGGTGCCAGTATCATCGATCCAGACCGAGCGCACACAGGGATTGCGACCATCGGGTGAATTCAACGCGCACTGCCTGACAATCACGGGACCATCATCAGTCAATACAGTGGAGTGTATCGGACGTGCATGCCAGTGACCAATCAGCGCATCGATGAAAGTCTCTGGGTCGTCTTGGGTGAATTTGAATTTTCGAAAGAATTTTGCTTTCGGCCCACCTTCGACGTGGTCGGGATTTAGCAAGTAGGATGTAATTTTCTTTCGGGGGACAGATACAGAATTTGGCAAGGTGAAGCCCTATTCGAGAAGCAAATCGACCAACTCAATCGCCTCCACGCACACAACTGGACGCGCAAATTCGACCATAACCGCGTTTCCATCTCGGAAAATGTGGACGATGGTCCCGCGCGTGCCAGCCGGAACAATGCCCTCCGTGGTTTCCAGAGCGCGTCGCGTCCGCACCAGCCCATGCTCGATGACGCGCGTGGTGGCCGGCGGCTCGACTGATCCTGTGGTTGCGAAGTCCTGCATGGGCGCACCATAGCAACTTTGTGCACGCCTTGCATGCAGATTCTGCTCCGCTGACCCAACCTCCCCCCCCTTGGCGCCGCCCCCTGTCTCCAGGCAGTGTAGGCCCCCGCCTGTTTGGACGCGCCCGATGCCTGATGCCTTGATCTCCGCCCCGCAGCCGATTTTCCTCAAGGATTATACGCCGCCGCCCGTGCGGGTGGAGCGCACGGATCTCACGATCCGCCTCGATGCTACGGCAACCCGAGTGAAAGCCCGGCTCGCCTGCCGAGTGGTGGCGGATCAGTGGGATGGCACCTGGACGCTCGATGGCCGCGGCCTCACCACGCTCAGCGTCGTCGTCAACGACCAGCCGGCAGCGCACACGATCACCGCCACCCACCTCACCCTGACTGGCTTGCCCAAGCGCTTCGTGTTGGAGACGGAGGTGGAGATCAACCCATCGGCCAACACCGATCTGGAGGGCCTCTACCTCTCCAGCGGCGTGTTCTGCACCCAGTGCGAGGCCGAAGGCTTCCGGCGCATCACCTGGTATCCGGACCGGCCCGATGTCTTGAGCGTGTTCACCACCACGATCATCGCATCTGAGACGATCCCGGTGCTGCTGGCGAACGGCAATGAACTCGCGCAGGCGAGCCTCGGCGACGGCACCACGTTCGCGCGTTTCGAGGATCCGCACCCAAAGCCCGCCTACTTGTTCGCGCTGGTGGCCGGCGACCTGGCCCGGCTTGACGATCGCTTCACCACGGCGTCGGGGCGCGCGGTGCAGCTGACGATCTGGGCCGCAGCCGCGGACATCAACAAGTGCGGCTTTGCGATGGACGCGCTCAAGCGCTCGATGGCGTGGGACGAACAGGTCTACGGCTTCGAATACGATCTCGACGTCTACCACATCGTCGCGATCGGCGACTTCAACATGGGGGCGATGGAGAACAAGGGCCTCAACGTCTTCAACACCAAGTACGTGCTGGCGAGCCCCGAGACCGCGACCGATCACGACTACGCCGGCGTCGATACCGTGATCGCGCACGAGTACTTTCACAATTGGACCGGCAACCGCATCACCTGCCGGGATTGGTTTCAGCTCTCGCTCAAAGAGGGGCTGACCGTCTTTCGCGATCAGCAGTTCTCGGGCGACATGGGCTCGGCCGCGGTCAAGCGCATCAGCGATGTGCGGGGCTTGCGGGCCGGCCAATTCCCCGAAGACGCCTCGCCGATGGCGCACCCGGTGCGGCCAGACAGCTACATCGAGATCGGCAATTTCTACACCGCCACCGTCTACCAGAAGGGGGCGGAAGTGGTGCGCATGCAGCACACATTACTGGGGCCGGAACTCTGGCGCCAAGCGATGGATCTTTATGTCCAGCGCCACGATGGCCAGGCCGTTACCTGTGATGATTTCGTTGCGTGCATGGCGGCGGTGAGCGGGCGCGATCTCACCCAGTTCAAGCGCTGGTACGCGCAAGCCGGCACGCCGGTGGTGGATGTGACGCGCAGCTTTGCGGAGGGGAAACTCAGCCTCACCTTCCGGCAATCCTGTGCGCCCACACGCGGTCAGCCCGAAAAACTGCCGTTCCACATCCCGGTTGCCATCGGTCTTCTCGATGCCGAGGGGCAGGATCTGATCGGCACCCGGGTGATCGACCTCACAGACCCAGAACAAACAGTCGTGTTCGATGGCCTGGATGCTGAACCCGTGCCCTCGCTGCTGCGCGGCTTCTCAGCGCCCGTGCGCCTGCAGATCGCACGCCGCCCAGGCGAGCTCGCGTTCTTATTCGGCCACGACAGCGATCCGTTCCAGCGCTGGGAAGCCGGCCAAACCTTGATGGCGGACGCCATGCTGGCAGCAGCAGCCGGGGACGGCGTGCCGACGGCACCGCCGGAGCTGATCGCGGCGATCGAACGCTTGTTGACCGCACCCAATCTCGACGAGGCGTTTGCGGCCGAAGCCGTGCTGTTGCCGTCAGAAGCCTATCTCGGCGATCTGATGCCGGTGGTCGCCGTCGACCGGCTGCACCAAGTCCGCCAAGCGTTCCGCGCACAGCTTGGCACGGCGTTGGCGCCGCTGTGGTGGCAGCTCTACCGCGACCGGGCCGATCTCGGTCCCTACCGCTACACGGCAGCAGACGTTGGCCGCCGCGCGCTGAAAGGGGCAGCACTCGCCATGCTGGCACAGACCGGCACGGATGAGGCGGTGGCAGCGCTCGCATCCCAAGCCCAGCGTGCGAGCACGATGACCGAAAGCCTGGCGGCCCTCGTTAGCCTCGTGAACCTGCCCTCCGGCGTGGGCGAGGCGGA
>JAAFHH010000498.1 GCA_013297545.1 Alphaproteobacteria bacterium | reverse complement strand
CTTTCTGGCTGACGTGGTGCTGGATGGTCAGGAGCTGACCGTCCACTGCCCCAATCCCGGCGCGATGCTGGGGTTGGCCGCCCCGGACAGCGAAGTGTGGCTCACCCCGACCCGCACCAATCTGCCCTATCGTTGGCAGCTGACCCGGGTCGACACCGGCCTCGTCGGTATCGACACCAACCTGCCGAACCGCTTGGTGCGCGCCGCGATTGCAGACGGCACGATCGCGGAGCTCACGGGCTATGGCACACTCCAGGCCGAGGTGCGCTACAGCACCAACAGCCGCATCGACCTGCTGCTGACCGATCCTGGCCGCCCACCCGCCTATGTGGAGGTGAAGAACGTCCACTTGAAGCGGGGACCAGCGGCGGAGTTCCCGGACTGTGTCACCACCCGCGGCGCCAAGCATTTGGGCGATCTCGCCGCTGAGGTGGCGCGCGGCCACCGGGCCGTCATGGTCTATCTGGTGCAGCGGGCAGACTGCAGCCACTTCGCGCTGGCGAAAGACCTCGATCCGGGGTATGCGCGGGCATTCGCGCTGGCAAGAGCTGCGGGCGTTGAAGCGGTGTGCTATGCCACCGATGTAAGGACCGACGGCATCACCGTGACACGCCGCCTGCCGGTATTCGAGGACGCCTAGATGATGGACTGGGAAGATGATCCCTGGAGTGATGACGTGAGCAGCATCAAACTGCATGGGGCCGCAGAATTCGAAGCCATGCGCGCAGCCGGCCGCATGGCGGCTGCCACCCTCGACATGATCGGCCCGCACGTCCAAGCCGGGGTGACGACGGATCAGCTGAACACGATCTGCCACGACTACATCCTGGCAGCCGGCGGTGTGCCAGCCCCGCTTGGCTATCGCGGCTTTCCGAAATCGATCTGCACCTCGATCAACCATGTGGTCTGCCACGGCATCCCGGGCGAAAAGCGCCTGGAAGCTGGCGACATCATCAACATCGATGTGACCGTGATCCTCGATGGCTGGCACGGCGACACCAGCCGAATGTTCCTGGTCGGTGACGTGCCGCTGAAGGCACGGAAATTGGTCGATGCGACCTACCACGCGATGATGCGCGGGATTGAGGCTGTGAAGCCGGGTGCGACGGTCGGTGATATTGGGGCGGCCATCCAGGCCTACGCCGAAAAGCACCGCTACGGCGTGGTGCGCGATTTCTGCGGCCATGGGCTCGGCCGGGTGTTCCACGATGCACCCTCGATCTTGCACTTCGGCAAGCCGGGGACTGGCCCGGTCTTGAAGCCCGGGATGTTTTTCACGGTTGAACCGATGATCAACGCCGGCCACTGGGCAGTAAAGGTGCTGGCCGATGGCTGGACTGCGGTGACCAAGGACCGCTCGCTCTCCGCCCAGTTCGAACATTCCGTTGGCGTGACCGAAACCGGGGTGGAGATCTTCACCCTGTCGCCGGCTGGCCTGCACCACCCGCCAACCAGCTGATCGCCATGGCCGAGCCGCCGAGCGGGTTCGCCGAAGCCCCGCCGGATGCCGCCGGCCATCGCCAGCGCTTGCGCCAACGCTTCCTCACCGGCGGCCCGGACGCGCTCGCGGACTACGAATTGCTGGAGCTGATCCTGCAAGGCGCGCTGCCGCGTATCGACACCAAGCCGATCGCCCGCGCCCTGCTCGCCCGGTTTGGTGACTATGCAGCGGTGATCAGCGCGCCGGCTGAAGAACTCACCCAAGTCAAAGGCATGGGCGAGGCGGCCGTTGCCGCAATCAAGGCAATCCAAGCCGCCGCCATTCGCCTGACCCGCCTGAAGGTGCTGCACCAGCCGGTCTTGAGCAATTGGGAGGCGGTGGTCGATTACTGCCAAGCCCAGCTCGCCCACGAGAAGCGCGAACAGTTCTATGTCCTGCTGCTCGATCGCAAGAACGTGCTGATCGCCGCCGAACAGTTGGGCGAAGGCACGGTCGATCACACGCCGGTTTACCCACGCGAAGTGGTGAAGCGCGCCCTTGATCGTCACGCCTCGGCGGTGATCTTGGTGCACAACCACCCCTCTGGCGACCCGACACCCTCGCGCGAAGACATCCAGATGACCAAGGATATCGCCAAGGCGCTGGCGGCCGTGGAGATCCAACTCTACGACCATCTGGTGATCGGCAGCCGCGGTCACACAAGCTTCAAGCGGCTGGGGCTGCTCTAACCATGGCCCGGATGGTCGACCTCTGGCGCTCGCCAACCGCCCGGCTCAACTGGTCGGACCACCCACCAGAGCACGGCGACCAGCCGTTCCACGCGGTCGCCGCCGCCTTCGCTGCCACCTTCGTCGAGGTCGGCAGCTTCGAACTCGAAGTCGAGGGCGAGCGCTGGCGGCTCGACCAGGGCGATGTGTTCTTGCGCCGGCCCGGCCTCGAATTCTGGGCTGGGTTCGCGGGCGAAGGGTTCGTCGATCGCTGCCTCACCGTCACCTGCCTCGCCCCAGAGCCGGGCTTCGCAACCCCTGGCCCTGTGCTGCGCGGGACCCCGACGCTCGCCGCCGTGCAGCGCGGCTTGCGCCGGGCCGCTAGCACCGGCAGCGGGCTCTACATCGACTACGCGGCAGACCACTTGTTCCGCCAGACAGACCCGCACGCCACCCTGCCACCCAGCCGGCTCGACTGGTATGCCGAGCGTGTGCATGCCGCGCGCGAGCGCATCGAGGCCGAGCACGCCGAACCCCTGGTGACCGCCGATCTCGCCGCGGCGGTCGGCATCAGCCCGTTCCAGTTCGTGCGCGCCTTCAAAGCGGTGATCGGCCTGCCGCCGCACCGCTATCTGATCGACACCCGCCTGCGCGCCGCCGCAGCGCTGCTGCGCGAGGGAGCGAGTGTCACGTCCGCCTGTTTCGCGACCGGCTTCAACGAACTGGCACACTTCAGCCGCAGCTTCCAGCAGCGCTTC
>JAAFHH010000496.1 GCA_013297545.1 Alphaproteobacteria bacterium | reverse complement strand
CTACTGCCAGCGGCTGTTTACGCGGCTGGCTGGCATCAGCCCGCGCAGCTTCTTGCGCTCGCTGTCGCTGGAGCGGGCGAAGGCGGCCCTCGCGACGGGTGCTTCCGTGCTGGATGCCGCGTTGGACGCTGGCATGTCTGGCCCGGGCCGGCTGCACGACGCCTTCGTGACCTTTGAGGCGGTGACACCGGGCGAGTTCCGCGCGCGGGGGGCTGGCCTCACTCTGCGCTGGGGGGTGGCGGACGCTCCCTACGGCCCCTGCCTGGTGGTGGCGTCGGAGCGCGGCATCGTCGGTCTTGGCTTTCCAAGCGATCCGGCCGCAGCCCTCACAGACATGACCGCACCGTTTGCTGCCGCAACCTTGGTTGAACACCCGGCCCACGCGGCAGCTCTTGTGCAGCGGATCTTCCAGCCCGGCAGCCGGGATGCTGAGCCATTGGCAGTCCACGCCGTTGGCACGCCGTTCCAGATGCAGGTCTGGCAGGCGCTGGTGCGCATCCCGCCGGGCGCACTCGCCTCCTACGAGATGGTGGCGCGCGCGATTGGGCGGCCCAACGCTGCCCGCGCCGTCGGCACCGCGATCGGCGCCAATCCGATCGCGTTCCTGATCCCCTGTCACCGGGTGATCCGGGCGACCGGGGTGTTCGGTGGCTATCGCTGGGGCCCTGAGGTGAAGACCGCGCTGATCGGCGTTGAAGCAGCAGCTGCCTGACCTCTAGGCTGCGCTGGCAACCGAGGAGCTGCACCCGTGTCCAAGATCGCACCCCCCGCCCAAGTCCTGGAAGGGCTCTACTTCGAAGATCTGGTTGAGGGCATGACATGGGGTTCGCCGGGTGCCACCCTGACGGAAAGCCAGATCATCGATTTCGCCCTGCAGTTCGACCCGCAGCCGTTCCACGTCGATCGGGAGGCGGCGACCAACCAGTCGATCTTCGGCGGCTTGATCGCGTCGGGCTTCCACACCCTGGCGCTCGCGTTCCGGCTGTTCATGCAGACGGGCGTGATGCGCGCCGCCTCCCTCGGTGGGCCGGGGATGGAGGATGTGAAGTGGCTGCGCCCGGTGCGCGCGGGCGACACGATCCGTACCATCACCACGATCGTGCGGCTGACACCGAGCCGGTCCAAACCGGATCGCGGCGCGGTCGTGTGGGCGTTCGATGTCCTGAACCAGGCGGGCGAGACCGTGATGGTCGCCAAGCTCACCAGCTTGGTGAAACGGCGCGGTTGACGCTTGGCGCACCTCTTGCAGCGTGGCAGGGTGCGCTATCGCCCGTGCCCGCTTGAGGAGCTGTCTTGATGCGCCCGATCTCCCCCTCCCGCCGCACTGTGCTTGGTGGTGCGGCTGCGGCCGTTGCGCTGCCAGCACTCGCCCAGAGTGACCCGCGCCCGGCGCTGACCATCGCGGTGGACTCGCTCTGGCCAACGCTGGAGCCGGTGCTCGGCTTTTCCACCTCCGGCAACCGGGTGCAGCAGAACATCTTCGATCCGCTGGTACGGCGCGACTTCATCGCCGATCCCAATGGGGCGGTGTTCTCCCGCCACCTGGCGGAGAAGTTCGAGCGCACCTCCGACACGGTCTGGCAGATCGATGTCCGCCGGGGTGTCAAATTCCACAACGGCCAGGATCTGACCGCGGCGGACGTCGCCTTCACCATCGGGGCCGACCGGCTGTGGGGGCCGCGGCCGATTGCAGCGCGCGGGCGCTCCTTCATGCGCGGCATCAAGCGGGTGACGCAAACCGGGTCGCACACGGTTGAGATTGAAACCGAATTTCCCGATCCAGTGCTGGCGAACCGCTTTGTGTTCCAGATCGGCTACGTCGTGCCGGACAAATATGCCGGCATGACGCCCGAAGAATTCGGCCAGCGCCCGATTGGCACTGGTCCCTACCGGGTAACCGAGTTCCGCGCGTCAGAACGGGTGCGCATGGCTGCGTTCGATGACTATTGGAACGGCCGCCCACCCGCGCGCGAACTCACCTTCACCATCGTGCCGGAGTTTTCCGCGCGTCTGGCCGGCTTGGTGTCGAGCCAATTCGATTTCATCGTCGGTGTGCCGGCGGACCAGGAACCGGTGTTCCAGCGTTACCGCGACATCACCCTGATCAAGAAGGGCATCGACAACTACCCGATGTTCGCCTTCGACACCATGGCACCGGCGGAGGGCGCGCCGAACCCGCTGACCAACGCAGACTTGCGCAAGGCGATGGCGATGGCGGTCGACATGCCAACCATCGTGAAGGCGCTGTGGGGGGACGTCGGCTACCACCCGGCACCCTTCAATTTCCCGGAATACGGGCCGTTCTACGATCCTGCGCGCAAGGCCCGCTTCGGCCATGACCCGGCGCGCGCGCGTCAGTTCCTGCAGCGCTCCGGCTATCGCGGCCAGGTGCTGCGCTGGCACATCGTGCGCGGCTTCTTCCCGAACTACGAAGCCGCCGCCGAGATCATGATCGAGCAGTGGAAAGAATTCGGCATCAACGTGCAGATGGTCGTGGTCGATAGCTTCGATCTCGCCTACCGCCGGCCGTTCCACTTGCTCAACATGTCGATGGGATCGGAGTTTTCGGGCGATCCGATGCGGCCCCTGTGGATCGATTGGGGCCCCGGCTCCAACCGCACGGACGCCTCGCACAAGACCTGGGTCCCGACCGCGCGCTTCCTGGAACTCGGCCAAGCGTTCGAACGCGAAGGCAATCTGGACCGCCGCAAGGCGCTCTACCTCGAGCTGGTGGCGGAGTGGGAAGACGTCATGCCCGGCTTCTACCTCTGGCGCAATGTCGCGAGCTGGGCGCATCGCCGGGGCGTGCGTTGGGTCCCAACCTCGACCGAGGTGATGCGCTTCGATGCTGCGCACCTGCAGGTGCTGTGAGTGGCTGAGCCGCTGCTCACCATCGACGGGTTGAGTGTTCGCCTGCCCAGGGGTGGTGA
>JAAFHH010000497.1 GCA_013297545.1 Alphaproteobacteria bacterium | reverse complement strand
GCACGAGGTCGCGCGTTGCCGCTTCGTCTTCGACCACCAGAATGTGCTGCCCGCTCATCATCACCGCGATGTCAGCACGACCCGCCCGTCGCCGACCAGGGTAAACGCCGCCCAGTAGATCGGGTGCGCTGTCCGCGCGTCGCCAACGAGGGCGGTTTGCGCGCGCCGCAAGCGTTCGTCGGTCGCAACCCCGGGGGCGACTTGGAAGGTCGCTGCCATTAGCGCCGTGGTGGCCCGGCTGTCGACCGGCCAGTGCGAGACCAGCAGGGATCGCGCTCCGGCGTGGAAGAAGGCACGCGCAAGGCCGGACAGCGACTCGCCACCCAAGGCTCCGGCCGCCGCGGTATTGCAGGCCGACAGCACGACCAGATCGGCATCGAGCGTGAAGCGCGCCACATCGGACGCCGTCAGCACGCCATCGGCCGCCCGGCTGGTCGATTGCGCCGGTGGCGTCAGCACCAGGCCCGGTTCCGCCTCACAGCGCAGTTCGCCCGGCAGCAGGCCGTGGGTTGCGAAATAGAGCACGCGGTATTGATCGAGCCGGGCCGCGCGCACGCGCTCTTCGGTGGCGGCCGCTCCCAGCAGTACATCGTCTGCCCCGGCACCCAGCGCGGCTGCGACTTGGCGCACCTCAGCGGCTGTGTCCGGCAGCGGGGCGAGGGCACGCACCAAGTCTGCCGGCACGGGTGCCGCGGTCTGGCAATAGGCGCCGAGCGAGGCGAGCCCCGCCGCCCGGCCGGTCAGCAGCGGATTGCCGAGTGCGAACAGGGGTTTGGGTGCGCGCGATCCGGCGCTCACCTGGCGCAGATCGACAAAGGTGCGCACGGACGGCACCAGAGTCAGCGCTTTTTCGAGGCCAAGCCAGGCCGCGCGCTGATAGTCGCCCGCCGCCGCCGGCCGGCGCACCAACACGCCAGGCGGCAGGCTCTGCAGGGCGCCATCGAGCACGAGGACCAAGCGCGCGGCCGGATCGACCACCTCCGCGACCGGACCCAGCAAGGCCGTCGCCAGACGATGGGATGTCGCAAGATCGAACGGTGCGACCGCCCCGCTGCCGGGATCGAGGCTGCGGCGCAAGGTGGCAACATCGCGCGCGATCTCGGTGCCGGTCAGGCTGAGGCTGCGGATCTGCACCGCGGTGCGGCTGGCAGCGAACACCCAGGCGGCTTCCGGGCCGATTGCGAATACCACCAGCGCCTCATCCGGCTGCAAGGCCGCGCGGGCCGTGTCCAAGCTGGTGGGGGCGGTGTCGACCAAGGCAGCGAGGCGCGGGTGGTCGCGGTTGAGGGCGGCGGTGGCCGCCGTCGCCGCCTCGGTTGCAGCCAACACCTCCAGGCGCAGGCGTTCGATCAGTGCGGCATCGCGTTCGGCTGCAGGTTTCGCGGTCTCCCGGCCGAGCTGCAGGCGGGTTTCATCACGGGTCAACGCGGCGCGCTGCAAGCGCTCGACACTCGCACCACCCTGATCGCCGACAGCGGCCAGGCGCGCAACCGTGAGGCTGATCGTGCGCGAGGTCGCCCCACGCCAAGCGAGCTGGGCTGCGGCAAACATCTCTGCCTGCACTGCCGGTGTCGGTTCGGCCGCAAGCGTGGCGAGGTAGTCATTCAGCCGCGCGAAGCCAAGCGAGCCGCCGGCATCGCCCTCCCGCGCCAGCACGCCCATGCCGCGGCGCATGTCTTCCAGCGCCAGCGTGCGATCGCCCGCGCGATCGTTGATCCGGCCGAGCGCCAACAGCCCAAGCCCAACCGGCCGGCGTTCGCCAAACACGGCAAGGCGGGTGGCAAGCGCCGTGCCGAGCCGGTCGCGTGCGGGGTCGAAGTTGCGCCGTTCGGCCTCGATCAGGCCGACGATTTCATCAACCTCCGCAATCCACCATTCCGGCACGTCGGCCAGATCGACCAGCACCCGGCGGGCGAGGTTGGCGGCGAACTCCGCCGGCTCCAGCCGCCCGAGCCGCAAGTTGATCGTCGCCTCGACCGCAAGACCGTGGGCGAGTTCAGCAAGCCCCGTGGCCAGCAACACCCGGTTGCCGCTTTCCGCAATCCGGCCGAGCGCATCGCGCCGGGCAAGGGTCGCCCGACGGGCTTGGGTGACGGCAGCGTCGAGCTGGCCCGCGGTCGCCAGATGGACCGCCCGGTAGCCGCCGAGGCGTGCCCGCTCCAGCGCCGGCGCTTCAGCGAGCAGCCGTTCGGCGCGCGCGAACAAGGCTTCTGCCTCGCCAAACCGGCGCTGTTCGCTGACCACCAGCGCCAGCTGCAGCACGGGGGCAGCGATGCTTGGGTGGTCCGCGCCGACGCTCGCCTCCAGCTGTTCGAGGCCAGCGCGGATTGCCCGCTCTGCCCCGTCGCGGTCACCAAGGGCTGCGCGTTCTTGTGCGCGGTCGAGGGCGTCGACCGTCGCATCGGTGCTGCGCGGTACGGTCGCTTGGCGCGGGGCCGGCGCGGCGCACGCGGTCAACACCAACAGGAGAGCAAGCCAGCGCATCGCTTAGAACCCGGTCGAGCCGAACGGCACGCGGGCGCGTTGCAGCGCTTGCGTGACCCGGTCGGCCGAAGGAGCGGCGTCGCGCGGGGTTGGCTGGAAGGTCAGCAGGCCGGGCAGCACGGTGGTCGGCTGGCCGCCGAAGGGTTGGGCGCGAAACGTGCCCGTCGTCTCGCCCCGGCCGAGCTGGCCCAACAGATCCACTACATCACCGACCAGGCGCTGCCCCTCGACATCGCCGCGCTGCTGGGCGGTCGCACTCAAGCGATCCGCCGAGACCGAGAAGTCAGAGCGCGTCAGCGAGGTGATGCGCGGCAGGCCAAGCTGGGTTGGCGCCAGCACCGGATCGACCCGCGGGGCGCGCACCGGTTCTGCGGCCGCGCGCGGCTGTGCTGCACCGGGTGCAGCGGCTTGGCCAGAGCCCGTCGGCAGCGGTGTGCTGGGCAGGC
>JAAFHH010000495.1 GCA_013297545.1 Alphaproteobacteria bacterium | reverse complement strand
GGGCGAGGTCGAGGACGACGATGACGGCGCTGGCACCCAGCAGCGGGAACAGTTTCTCGCGCCCGTCGCGGTCGTGGCCCTTCAGCCAGCCGCGCGCGCGGTCGTCTGGGTCGTAGAGTTCGGCTGCACCGTCGCGGAATTGGGCCAGCAGCTGGCTGATCGCGGCGAACGAACCCTCGGCATCGAGGCCACGCAGGCCGAGGAAGAAGTCGTCGCCGCCGACGTGGCCGGCAAAGCCGGTGGTCTTGGCCGCATGGTCGCGCACGATGTCGGCGAACAACAAGATCGCTTGGTCGCCGCGCAAGAAGCCGTAGTGATCGTTGAACGGCTTGAAGTGATCGAAATCGATATAGACCAAGGCGTGGATGGCATCCTCGTCTGCCAATGCCTTGGAGACGTAGTCGACAATGACATTGTTGCCCGGTAACTTGGTCAGTGGGTTTTGATCGCGCGCAATCGCGATGTTCTTTTCATGCACCATGCGCACGAGTGCGACGGTCGACAGGAAGCCGACATAGGTTTCTTCACGGGTGACCAGAATGCCGTCTTCCGCATCGCTGCCGGAGAAGATTTCGACGATCTGTTCGGCGCGTGTGTGGATGTCGACGGTGGCGCACGGCGTGACCAGCTGCGGGATGCCGGTGCTGAGCCCGCGGTTGCGCAGCAATTCCCGCCCAAACGGCGCGTAGAGAAAGCGCTTCAAATCCTTTTCGCGGATCACACCGACGGGCTGGCCGATCGTGTCGATCACCGGCAGCACCGTGCGCTGCGGCTCCAGGCGCAGCCGGTCGATCAGCCGGTCCATCGGATCGGTGAGGTTGAGCGGGATGATTTCTTCCATCGACTGGGTGATCAGATCGGTGTCATCGCTGGCGCCGAGGCGCGACGCAATGTCCGGCAGCGTGTGCGCGGAGGGCAGGGCGGTCGTGCGAATGGTCGGCGGTGCGATCAAGAACCCCTGGACCAGGGCGACGCCCATTTCCCGGCAGACCGCCAATTCGCGGTCCGTCTCCACCCCTTCGGCGATCACGGTGCAGCCCATGGCGTGCGCCATCGCGACCAAGGATGACGCCAGCACCTTCTTGCGGTGATCGCTATCGATGCCTTCGATCAGGAAGCGTGCCAGCTTCAAGTAGTGGGGTTTTAGTTCATAGACCAGCCGGAAGCTGGTGGCACCGGTGCCGAAATCATGCAGCGCCAGCTGAAACCCCGCGGCGCGAAAGCGGCTCAAGCTCTCGACCGTGCGTTCGGATGTCACGAGCGCGCGCTCGCTCAACTCCAAGCACAGGTTCGCGCGCGTGAGGTGATAGCGATCGCACAGCGCGATCAGCGGATCAGGCACGAAGCCCGGCCATTCGGTGAAGCGGGTGTCGATGTTGGTGAACAGGCGGCGGCGCTGGTGGTCCGGCACAGTCGTGAAGGTGCGGATCGCGCGTTCGCGCAACGCCAGCTCCACCGGCGGCAAGGCACCAGCCGCCCAGGCCGCATCGAATACCGCTTGCGCGTCCGCATAGGCCTGGCCGTCAAAGCCCCGCACCAGCGCTTCGTACCCGAAGGAGTGGCCGGTGTGGGCATTGACGATAGGCTGCAAGGCGTAGTCCAGCTGCCCGGCATAGGCCGACCAGCCTTCAACATCCCCGGTCGGCGGCAACGGGTTGTCCGGCATCGCACAGTTTTAGCCGGGCTGCATGACCGTTCTGTTGCGAGCGCGTGGCGTTTGTGCAGCGGTGCTTATGTGGGGTGGCGTTCGACCAGCAAGGTCGCCCCTTCAAGGCCGCGCACGATGCACTGGGTGCCGGCCGGCAGGTCGCCATCAAGACTGCTGACCCGCCAGGACCCATCGTCGAGCGCGGCGTGCGCGATGCCGTTCACGGTCGCCGTTGCCAGCGTCACCTGCCGGCCGATCAGGTGCGCGCCGCGCTGGTTCAGCACGTCGGCGGGCTTGGTCTGCCGGCGTTGCCAGGTCCGGCCCGCCAGCACGGCGGCGACACTGACCGCCGCGAAGGCGAGGATCTGAACCGTCAGCGATCCGATCAACAGGGCGACGCCCGCCGTCACCAACGCCGCCAGCCCGAACCAAACCAGAAAGACGCCGGGCAGCACGGTCTCTAGCCCGATCAGCACGAGGCCGAGGACGAGCCAGTACCATGGCTCGATCACCGGCCAACACCCCACGGCCCAACCGATGGGGTGACGCTGGGCACGATCGGTGCCGCGGCCGGTGGGGTCGCGGGCGCGCCCGAAGGTGGGGTGCGGTTGAAGGCGGCCTGCGCGATCTCGCCAATCCCACCCAGCGCCGCCATCACGCCGGTCGCATCGAGTGGCAAGAACACGGTCTTCTGTTGGGGGGAGGTCGCGAAGGCACCCAGCGCTTCGATGTATTTCTGACCCAAGAAGTACTGGATCGCGAGGGCGTCGCCTTCCTTGACCGCGATGGACAGTTGGCGGGTAGCACTCGCTTCGGCTTCAGCCAACCGTTCGCGCGCCTCCGCATCGCGAAAGGCGGCTTCGCGCCGGCCTTCGGCTTCCAGGATCGCAGCTTGCTTCGCGCCTTCCGCGCGCAGGATTTCGGACTGGCGGATGCCTTCGGCCTCCAAAATCGAGGCGCGGCGGTCGCGTTCGGCTTTCATCTGCCGGCCCATGCTTTCGACCAGATCGGCCGGCGGCGTGATGTCTTTGATTTCGATGCGGGTGAGCTTGATGCCCCATGGGCTGGTCGCCTGATCGAGCACAGTCAGCAGGCGGACATTGATCTGATCGCGCTGGGACAACAGCTCGTCGAGGTCGAGTGAGCCCATCACCGTGCGCAGATTGGTCATGGTCAGGTTGAGGATGGCATTGTGGACATCCGCCACTTCGTATGTGGCGCGCGCGGCATCGAGCACTTGGTAGAATGCGACGCCATCGGCCGTGACCAGCGCGTTGTCGCGGGT
>JAAFHH010000494.1 GCA_013297545.1 Alphaproteobacteria bacterium | reverse complement strand
CAGGATCGGCTGAAAACCCTTCCGAGCGCCAAATCTGCCGGGTGGCACCAGAATGCACCGTGCCGGAGAGCCAGTTGAACCACTCGATCGCCCGGCAGAGATCCTGATTGCTCTTCGGCGCGAGGGCGCTCTCCGGCCGGGAGAGCGCTAGGTGCAGCAGGATCGCCGGCGCCTCCGTCCAGGTCTCGCCACCATCGTACAGCACCGGCACGCGGCCCTTCGGATTGATGCGCTGGAACTCCGGTGAGCGCTGGTCGCCTTTGTCGGTGCGGACCAGCTCCAACTGGAACGGAGCGCCGATCTCCTCCAGCACGATGTGGACGGCGAGCGAGCACGCCCCTGGGGCGTAGAACAGCGTTGGGCCTGGCGAGGTCATGGGGCAGCTCCCGGTGTGATGGCGCTGATCGTCCCACGCGATCACGCACAGTGAAAGGGCGTGTGGTGCTCATCATTCTGTCACGCACCAGCGCTATGGCTGGCGCTGATGGAGGACAGCCATGAGCAGCAGCTTAAGCGGCAAGCGCGGGTTGATTATCGGCATCGCGAACGACCAGTCGATCGCGCACGGCTGTGCGATGGCGATGCATCGGGCCGGCGCTGAGCTTGCGGTCAGCTACCTCAACGGCAAGGCAGAGCGCTATGTCGAGCCGCTTGCGAAGGCGATTGGCGCGCGGCTGGTCGGGCCGTGTGATGTCCGTGTGCCGGGCGAGCTGGAGGCGGTGTTTGAGGACCTCACCCGCACCTGGGGCCGGCTGGATTTCCTGTTGCACTCGATCGCCTACGCCCCGCGCGCGGACTTGCACGCCCGGGTGACCGACTGTTCAGCAGAAGGATTCGCCCAGGCCATGGACGTCTCCTGCCATTCCTTCATCCGCATGGCGCGCTTGGCGGAGCCGCTGATGGTGGGCGGCGGCACCTTGCTCACGGTCTCATTCTATGGCGCGGAGCGGGTGGTTGAGCACTACAACCTGATGGGGCCGGTGAAGGCCGCCCTCGATCAACCAGCCGCTATCTCGCCGCTGAACTTGGCCCTAAGGGCATCCGCGTTCATGCGCTGTCCCCCGGACCGATCGCGACGCGCGCTGCGTCCGGTCTTGATCGTTTCGATGAACTCTTGAACCGCGCCGAACAGCGCAGCCCCCTTGGCAAGCCGGTCACGATCGAACAGTGCGGCGCACTCGCGGCATTTTTGTGCAGTGATGGCGCGGTCGGCATGACGGGCGAGGTTATCCACGTTGATGCCGGCCAGCATTTGCTGGCGTAATCAAAGATCCGGCACCTGTTGGCTTAAGCCGCCTTCGCCGCATCAAAGCTGTAGCGGGCGTTGATCTGGCCGGCTGCGTCGATCACATCGACCGACGCTGGTGCTCGGCGGGTCGCAACCCGGCAGGCCCAATCGACCGCGTCGCCGCGCTTGTCGAAGCGTGCTTCTTCACCGCCAATACCCAACCGCACGACGCGCCATTCGGCGCCGTCGGGTTCAACGCGCAGCATCATAGCAATCCCCTGTCCGCTCCCAAACGCGGTCCAGACTGGTCAATGCCGTCCGGCTTCTCGCGTGGGCGAGGGTATGGCACAAAAACCGCGGCGAAAAAACGGCGCCGTTGTGACAAATCAGCTGCATTGCAAAAATCGCAAGCGATGCTGCAGGTGCGAAGAGAGCGGCCGGCGGACGGTTGCTTCAGTCTGGAGCCGTTTTAGTGTACCTGCACCTGCAGCATGATCCTGTGCCAGTCTAGTAATTGCTGACCGGGCCAGTGGGCGTGGTTTTGCCCTTGTGTTGGGCCAATGTCGCCTTCGCCTTGTTGACCATGAAGGCGAGATCGGACCCGAGTGCAATGAACGTGTAGTCCCACGCCACGCAATGGTCGACCAACGCATCCATTGCCGCGATGATGCCCACTGGCTTGCCGAGCTTGCGCACGGCCTTCGCCCCACGTTCCAGCGCTGCCAGATTGTCGGGGTGCATGATCTGGCCGAGCCGGCCAACCGCTGCCGACATATCGGCCGGGCCGATGAACACACCGTCAACGCCATCGACACTGGCGATCTCTTCAATCCGGTCGAGGGCTTCCAGGGTTTCGACCTGGACGATGACGCAGATTTCTTCGGACGCCTTGGTGAAGTAGTCCGGCACATTGCCGTAGCGGTTGGCGCGGTGCATGGCGGCGACACCGCGCACGCCGTGCGGCGGGTAGCGCGTCGCGGCAACCGCGGCTTTGGCTTCCGCGACGTTCTGGATGAACGGGAACATGAGGGTCTGCGCGCCGCAGTCGAGCAGGCGTTTCACCATCACCATGTCGTTCCACGGCATGCGCACGACGCAGGGGGTCGGTGTCTGCCCGGCGGCCTGCATTTGTGAGAGGATCTCCGGCAGTTCCGAGGGCGCGTGCTCCATATCGAGCACCAGGAAGTCGTAGCCGGCAAAGGCCATCGCTTCGGTCGCGATGGTGCTGGCCAGCATCTGCCAACACCCCCACTGCCGTTCGCCGCGCAGGATGGCGTGTTTGAAGCGGTTGACGGGCAGGTCCATTACAGTATCTCCGGTTCAGGGATGGGTGCAGTGCCTTTGAGGTAGTCGAAGTCGCAGCCTTCATCGGCCTGGCCGATGTGCTGGGCAAACATCCGCCCATAGCCGCGGGCGTAAGGCGGCGGTGGCGGCGTCCACGCCGCCCGGCGGGCTGCCAGTTCCGCGTCGCTCAAGTCCACGCTGATGGAGCGCGCTGCGACATCCAGGGTGATGCGATCGCCGGTGCGCACGAGACCCAGCGGCCCGCCAATCGCACTCTCCGGCGACACATGCAGCACACACGTACCGTAGGAGGTGCCAGACATCCGCGCATCAGAGATGCGTACCATGTCGCTCACCCCTTGCTTCAGGAGCTTGGTCGGGATCGGCAGCATGCCCCATTCCGGCATGCCAGGCGCACCGAC
>JAAFHH010000493.1 GCA_013297545.1 Alphaproteobacteria bacterium | reverse complement strand
GATTGCAACCGCGTCGCTGCCAACCCTGTGGGCGCTGCTGGCCGCCGCCGTGCTGGCGATCGTGGGCGAGGTGGCGCTCAGGTCCGTGCGCGGGCGGATGTTTGCCTACATCGCTGTGCGCCTCAACGTGCTGGTCGCCCCCGCCGTGTTCCGCCAGATCCTCGATCTGCCGCCACCGTTCACCGAACGCGCCAAGATCGGCAGCCAGCTGACCCGCCTGAAAGACTTCGAATACTTGAAGGAAGTGTTTTCCGGGCATCTGGCGATGACGGCGATTGAACTGCCGTTCGTGTTGATCTTTGTGGTGGCGATCGCCGTGCTCGGCGGTTGGCTGGCGGTGATCCCGATCCTGTGCGGCTTGGTCTATCTGGGCCTAGCGGCGCTGCTGACCCCACGCATTCGCGCGGCCGTGCGCGGCAGTGCGGTTGCGTTTGCCGCCCGCCAAGAATTCCTGGTCGAGATGGTCACGCAGATGCGCGCGATCCGCACCTCCAACGCGGAGGCGACCTGGCTCGACCGCTATCGCGATCTGTCCGCGGCCGTGGCGATGGCGAACTACCGGGCGGCCGGCATCAACGCGCTGATGTCCAGCCTCGGCCAGGCGCTGATGGTGTTCGCGGGTGTGCTGACCATGGCGATTGGGGCGGAGTTCATCGTCGCCCACGGCCTATCGATCGGCGCGCTGGTCGCGACCATGATCTTGGTCTGGCGGGTGCTGGGCCCGCTGCAGCAGGCGTTTGTGGCGTATGGCCGGCTGGAGCAAATGCGCTCCGCCCTCGCCCAACTCGACCAGTTGATGGCGCTGAAGACCGAACGCGGGGCCGGGGTCGACGCGAGCTTGAACGCCGTGCGCGGCGAAATCCAACTGGGTCGTGTGTCCATGCGCTACACCGCGGACGGCGACCCGGTGTTGCTGGGTGTGTCGTGCGACATCCGCCCGGGCGAGCTGGTTGCCTTGGTTGGGCCGAACGGGGCCGGCAAATCCTCCCTGCTCAAAGTGATCATGGGGCTCTACCAGCCCCAGGCCGGCACCGTGCGCATCGACGACCTCGACATCCGCCAGCGCGACCCGATGGAGCTGCGCAAGGCAATCGCGTATGTGCCGCAGGACGAGGCGCTGTTCTTCGGCACCGTCGCCCAGAACTTGCGCCTGTCTGAGCCGACGGCATCCGACGAAGACTTGCGCCGGGCCTGCGCGGACGTTGGCATCCTCGCCGAAATCGAAGGGTTGCCGCGCGGGTTTGACACCCGGATTGGTGACCAGCGCTCGGCTGCGATCTCGGCCGGCTTGCGCCACGGCATTTCGATTGCACGCGCGTATCTGCGACGCGCATCAATCTTGCTGTTGGACGAGGCGGTCGACATGCTTGACCGCGACGGCGACCAAGCACTCGCCCGCCACTTGCAGGCGCTGAAGGGCAAAGTCACGGTGATCATCGTTACCCACCGCCCCTCCCACATGAAGCTCGCCGATCGGCTGCTGGTGCTGGATGGCGGGGTGCTGCGCTTCAACGGGCCGCCGGCGGAAATCCTGCCGCAGCTGCCCAAGAACTTCCTCTGAGGCGCGATGTCCGTCAGTGAAATCCCTGCCGCCCCCGGCACCGCTGTCGCCCCTGCTGGTCCCCCAAAGCCAGTGGCAAAACCAGTGGCGAAACCTGCAGCACCCGGTGCGCCCGCGCGCAACCAGCTGCAGTACCTGTCCCATTCGATCCTGTTGGAAGAAGCCGGCACGCCTGGCCTGATGCGCATGACCATCGCAGTGATTTTGCTGCTGGTGGTGGCGTTCCTCGGCTGGGCGTCGGTTGCCAAGATCTCCGAAGTCGCGGTCGCGCCGGGGGCAGTCGTGCCGGAAACCCCGGTGCAGCGCGTCCAGCACTTGGAAGGCGGGATCGTCGCCGAACTGTTCATCAACGAAGGCGATATTGTGGAGGCGGGCCAACCGCTCGCCCGCCTGGATCCGGTGCAAGTGCAGGCCGAACTGGAACAGACGCAGACGCGCATCTCCGCCCTGCGCTTGCAGGCCGAACGCCTGCGCTCCTTTGCGCTGGATCCCGATGGCACGGCGCGCCCGCTGGTGCCGGACGTCCGCGGTCTTGGCGCGGATCAGGCGATGATCCTCGACAGTCAGCGCCGCGCGGTTGCCCAGCAGCGCGCCGTGCTGGAACGCCAGGTTGATCAGCGCCGCCAGGAATTGCGCACGCTCGCCGACCAAGAAGCCCGCGTGCGCCGCTCGCTCGCCCTGCTCGACCAAGAACAACAAATGCGCACCCGGCTGTTCGAGCAGGGGCTGAACTCCCGGCTGAACATCCTTGATATCGAACGGCGCACCAATGAATCCCGCGGCGAAGCGAGCCGAATGGCGGGCGAACAAGCGCGGGTGCGTCAAAGTATCGCAGAGGCAGAACAGCGCCTGACCGAGCTCACCGCAACCGCGGAGCGCGACGCGCTGTCCCAAATGGGCACGCTGACGGCGGAGCTGGCGCAGCTCGATGACCTCGCAGTACGGCTGCGCGATCGGCTGACGCGGGTGCTGATCATCGCGCCGATGCGGGCAGTGGTGAAGGGGATTACCGTCACCACAGTGGGTGGCGTGCTGGCGCCGGGTGCTGAATTGATGCAGTTGGTGCCGATTGGCGATCGGTTGATTGTCGAAAGCCGGCTTAATCCCCGTGATGTTGGCGTGGTGCGCGAAGGCCAAGAAGCATTGGTGAAAGTGTCGGCTTACGATTATTCGCGCTTTGGCGGCGTGAAGGGCCGAGTGACCCAGATTTCACCCACGACATTTCTTGATGAACGCAATTTGCCTTACTACAGAGTGCGTATTGAACTGGCGCAAACCCATCTCGGCCCCAACGCGGAACGCAACCCGATCTTGCCCGGCATGACCGTGCAGGCGGACCTGCCAACCGGCGAAAAGACCTTGATGGAGTACCTGTTCCGGC
>JAAFHH010000492.1 GCA_013297545.1 Alphaproteobacteria bacterium | reverse complement strand
GTTCCGGATCGTCATAGGTCGCCCGGTCGATCACCGTATCCGCATCGAACAGCACGAGATCGGCTGCCGCCCCCACTCGGATTACCCCGCGGTCGCGCAGGCCGAAGCGGCTGGCGGTGAGGCCGGTCATGCGGTGCACGGCGGTCTCCAGGCTGAACAGGCCGAGGTCGCGGGCGTAGTGGCCGAGCACGCGCGGGAAGGTGCCCCACAGGCGGGGATGCGGGCGGCCTTCGGGCAGCCAGAGCCCGTCGGAGCCGACCATGGCGAGCGGGTGCTGCAGGATCGCCTGCACATCGCCCTCGTCCATGGAGAAATAGACCGCGCCGGCCGGCTTTACGCGCGCAACCGCGTCCTCGATCGAGATGCCCCATTCGGCAGCGAGCTCCGCGATGTCGCGGCCGGCAACCTCCGGCATGGCGCGCGACCAGGTGATCGTCACCTTGCGCGAGCTCGCCACCCGGTGCGCTTCGAGCACCGTGGAGGCCGCATCGTAGGGGTAGACGTCGAAGCCGAGCGGCTGGGTGCCCGCGAGATCGGTGATCCGGGCGAGCGTTTCGGTGCTCCGCCCCCGGCTCTCAGCACCAACCACCTTGTGGTGCGAGATCACGGCCGCCACGCCGGCGTCGCGGCCGATGGTGGCGGTCTCCTCGATTGCCGCCAGCACCGCGTCGGCTTCGTTGCGCATGTGGCTGGTGTAGAGCGCGCCATAGCGCCGGCACACCTCGGCGAGTGCCACCACCTCACTGGTGGGTGCTGCCTTATTCGGCCCGTAGGCGAGCCCGGTCGAGAGGCCAATCGCTCCCTCTGCCAAGGCACGGTCGAGGCGCGCGGCCATCGCGGCGATTTCGGGCGCGGTTGCGGGCCGGTCCGTCTCGGCCATCGCTTCCACGCGCAAGGTCATGTGGCCGATCAATGCTGCAACATTGACCGGCGGCGGGGCAGCGGCCAGCGCTGCGGCATAGTCGCGGAATTCGGGGAACCGGTAGAGCGCTGACCCGCCGAACAAGTCGAGCGGCGGGGGGGCCGGGTCCGGGCAGCGGCGCATCGGTGCGAGGCTGATGCCGCAGTTGCCGGTGACGACTGTGGTGACGCCCTGGCTGGTCTTGCAGACAAGACCAGGGTCCGCCAGCACGGCTTCATCATCGTGGGTGTGGCAATCGATGAAGCCGGGGGCGAGGATCAGGCCATCGGCGTCGACGGCACCATCGCCGCGCAAGGCGGGCCCGATTTCCGTGATCCGCCCGCCGATGATGCGGACATCCAGGCGCTGGCGATCAGCGCCGGTCCCGTCGATCACGGTGGCGCCGCGGATCAGCATCACATTTTCGACAGTGCGGTGTTGATCACTTCAATCCCAACAATCGCCGCCGCCAGGATGCCGAGCGCAATCACACCGAGCAGCCAGTACGGCATGCCTTTCGATGGGGCGGCTGTGGACTTCGCAGCCGCCTGGGCTTGCTGCGGGCCAGCGGCGGAGGGCGGCGGGGCCAGCTTTTCTTCTTCGATCATCAGCGACCCGTATTTCGGGTTGCGCTGGGTCATGCGCACGAAGGATTCGGCGTCTTCGCGCTTGCCGAAGGTTTTCAGGACTTCGACCGAGCCCTTGGAGCGGGCGAGCACTTTGAAGCGCGGCATCGACGGGTCTCCAGTCAGGCCGACGGCGTGGCCATCTTCACCAGGCGCGCCCCAACCTCGACCACTTGGTCGTCGAGCTGGGTGGCGAACACTTCCGAGCGCGAGGCGTCGGTCGCGATCAACTGGGCAGCAGCAACCAAGCCAGCGGCTGTCATCATACTGGTTTTAAAAGCGACGAGGTTGGCGTTGAGCGCCTTCAACTCGTGCAACAGCGCGTCGGCAGTGGGCTGATCCATCCTCGGGTCTCCGCGTCGCGTGGACAGACAGCAGGAACCACACCCGGGGCGGGTCTGTCTACGCACGAGACGGACTGGACAGCTGCGCGGCAGATCGCCACTGTCCGCCGCGCCATGCCCAACCCCTCCCAAACCCTGCGTCTTGCCGTGATCGGCTGCGGCCGTATGGGATCGAACCACGCCCGCCTGCTGGCTGGCATGGGCGCACTCGCCGCTGTGGTTGATGCCGATCGCGCGGTCGCCGAGGCCATGGCCAGCCGCTATGGTGCCAAGGTGCTGGAGCTCGCCGAGCTCGCCCACCACGTCGATGGCGCGGTGATCGCAGCCGCCACCTCCGCCCACGCGGCGATTGCCGGTGACCTGCTGCAGGCCGGCGTGCCGGTGCTGGTGGAAAAGCCGCTCGCCCTCGATCACACGACCGCCGCACCGTTGGTCTCGCTGGCCGATGCCCGCGGCCTGCCGCTCGCAGTTGGCATGGTGGAGCGCTTCAACCCCGGCGTCGCCGCCCTCATCGCTTGGCTCGGCAGCCAGCGCATCGATGCGCTGGAAGCGCGGCGCTTGAACCCCGGCAGCGGGCGGATCATCGATGCCTCAGTGGTGGCAGATCTGATGATCCACGACCTCGACATCGTGCTGCACGTGATGGGCGGCGCACCGGACGAGGCCCGTGCCGCGGCGGTTAACCCACGCGGCGGCAGTGCCGACCACGCCGCTGCCACCCTCACCTGGCCGGGCGTGACCGCGTGCCTCACCGCCAGCCGCATCAGCCATGTGCGTGCGCGCGAACTCACCGTATGGGCGGAGAGCGGCACCGCCGTGCTCGACTTCACCTTGCAGGAAGTCGCGGTCCACGACGCCGATGGCCGGCGCGTCCTCCAGCCCGGCCGCACGGACCAGCTGACTTCTGAGCTGGAGGCGTTCCAAAGCTACATCCGCACGGGTGCCCCCTCCGGCTCGGTCACTGGGGCAGAGGCGCTTGCGACCCTCGCCGTGCTCGATCGATTGGGTGGTTAGCGCAGAGTGCTGTCCGCGCTTGGCTAGTCCGGTGATTTCCGGCGAACGGCGTTGGTGTAGATCT
>JAAFHH010000491.1:1016-2956 GCA_013297545.1 Alphaproteobacteria bacterium | reverse complement strand
AGACCTACGGCGAGCATTTCCGCTACGCGACCGGCTTTGGCTGGACGATGATCAAGGGCGGGCTCGCCTGCATGGTCCACGGGTTCTTCCCCTTCCTGTTCGACAAGACCGGCTCGACCGCCGTGCGCACGCTCTACGCCAAGCTGCACTGTACGGCAGCACGGTGTGAGCGCACCGAAGCGCAGGCCGCCGCTGACGGCGTCGGTCAGCGTCAGGCGGCCGAGTAGCCGTTTCACGCCCCCATTGGCCGCAAGCTACCCCGTGCTGCGGTAACGACCGTTTTGGTCAAATCCTCTAGCAGCTGCGCACCAAGACGTGCGTACTGCCAGGACAACGCGACATCGAGCGGGTGATCCGGTACCAACTCGATCAATCGCCCCGCTTCGAGATGCGTCTTCGCTAAGCTTACCGGGTTGAGCGACCAGCCAAGCCCGGCCAGCGTGCCATCCAGAAATCCTTGCGTGGAGGGAATCCAGTGGGTTGGTGCCGCGAGCACCAGGCCCAAGGCCTCGCGCACCCAGCGCGCCTGCAGATCATCGCGCCGATCGAAGCGCAGCACCGGGGCCGCCGCGAGTGTGGCCGCCGTCACCCCGTCGGCGAAGTGGCGCTGGCAGAACGCTGGGCTTGCGGTCGCGACGTAGCGTAGCGCGCCGAGCGGGCGGATTTTGCAGCCGGGTACTGGCACGGGGTCGGTTGTGATCGCCGCCACCACCTCGCCCGAGCGCAGACGTTCCGCCGTGCGGGCTTCATCATCCAGCACAAGGTCGAGCAACGCGCCGGTTGCCGCAACGAACGGGGCTGCGGCGGCCAAGAACCAGGTGCCGAGGCTGTCGGCGTTGATGGCGATGCGTAGGGTCGGGCGCGCGACCGCGCTGTCTGCCAGGGTCACGCCGGGCAGGGCTGCCACCAATTCGCTTTCCAGCAGGCGCACCCGCTCGAAATGGCCGGCAAGCGCGGCACCCAGCGCCGTCGGGGTGACCGGCTGGCTGCGCACCAACAGCACCGATCCCAGGCGCTCCTCCAGGGCGCGCACCCGCTGGGAGACCGCAGAGGGTGTGACCTTCAAGGTGCGCGCCGCCCGCTCGAAGCTGCCATCGCGCACCACAGCCGCCAGTGCGGCCAGCGCTGCATAGTCCAGGGTCATTAGCTGAGCTTAATCAGCATTAATAGAATAAGCTAGGCTACAGAGACGAGTGGCCGCATACCGGCGCCATGCTTGACCTCAGCGCCCTCGCCTCCGGCTTCGCCCTCTCCGCTGCGCTGATCATCGCGATCGGCTCGCAAAACGCTTTTGTGCTGCGCCAAGGCCTGCGGCGCGAGCATGTCGGGCCGATCGTCGCGTTCTGTGCTTTGGCCGACCTCCTGCTGATCGCAGCCGGCGTTGCGGGCCTGGGCGAGGTGTTGGAACGCGTGCCGGGTTTGGCGAGCGTGCTCGCCCTCGGCGGGGCCGCATTCCTCGCCTGGTATGGCGTGATGGCGCTGCGCCGGGCGGCCCGGCCAGCTGCCCTGCTGGCTGCGGCCGGCGATGAGGCGCTGAGCCTCGGCGCGGCTCTTGCGCGCTGTGCCGCCTTCACCTTGCTGAACCCGCACGTCTATCTCGACACGGTGTTGATGGTGGGGGCGATCGGCGCCTCCCAGCCTGCTGACGACCAGGTGCTGTTCGTGCTGGGCGCCGGGCTTGCCAGTGGCGCGTGGTTCGTCGCGCTTGGTTATGGGGCGCGTCTGCTCGCCCCGTGGTTTGCTAAACCCGCGGCTTGGCGGGTGCTGGATCTGATTGTCGGCACAACCATGCTGGTGATCGCCGGTGGGCTCGTCTGGTCGGTCTGGGGGTAAGCTATTCACCCACCTGCAACAGCTTGCCGAGCGTGCGGGCGCGCTGGAACGCCGCCAGGAACGTAGCAGCGGCGATCGTGAACAGCACAAGGTTAAGGCCAACAGCA
>JAAFHH010000491.1:0-1006 GCA_013297545.1 Alphaproteobacteria bacterium | reverse complement strand
CCGCGCGCATGCCCTCGAACACGTGGGCCGACGGCATCGCCCAAGCGAGCGGCTGCAGCCAGCCCGGCAGGCTCGCGATCGGGTAGTAGATCCCACTGATCGGGGCGAGCGCATAGACCGCGACCCAGGCAAAGCTCTCCGCCCCCAGGCCATAGCGCAGGATCAGGGCCGAGACCGCGACCCCAATGATCCAGCCCATCACCAACAGATTGACGAAGAACGCAAGCAGCGGCAGGCCGAGGGTGAAGATGTTGTAGTGGTAGAGCGGGATCGCGACCAACACGGCCGGGATCAAGCCGATCAGCGTGCGCACCAAGCTCATACCCATGAGGGCAGCCAGAAACTCGGCGGGTCTGAGCGGGGCGACGAACAAGTGGCCGAGGTTGCGGCTCCACATCTCCTCCAAGAACGACACGGAGACGCCGAGCTGGGCGCGGAACAGCACGTCCCACAGCAACACGGCGGCGATCAGCACGCCGGCTGCTTGCGCCACCCAGCTCGAATGGCTGATGAAGAACTGGGTGATGAAGCCCCACAGGATCAGCTGCACCATCGGCCAGTACGCCAGTTCCACTACCCGCGGCCACGATCCGCGCAGCAGATAGAGATGGCGCGTCATCAGCGCCCAGATCCGGCCCACACTCATGGGTCGGAGTGTAGGGCGAAGTTCATTCCGGCGTAATCTTCATATCCGCCACCAGCGCCTTCCAGCGCGGCACTTCGGACGCGATCAGCGCCGTCAGCGGCCCAGCACCGCGGCGCGCGGCGGGTGTTGGCTCGATGCCGAGTGCCCCAAAGCGTTCCTTGATCAGCGGCGAGTCGAGGGCACGGCTGAGTGCCGTCTCCAAGGTCCGCAGGATCGCCGGCGGCACGCCGGGCGGTGCGAACAGCCCGTGCCAGACCGAAATCTCACTGCCGCCGAGCTGCAGCTCGCCCGAGGTTGGTAGCTGCGGCAGCTGGGGCAGGCGGCTCGGGCCGGTGACCAGATAGCCCTTCACCGTGCGAC
>JAAFHH010000489.1 GCA_013297545.1 Alphaproteobacteria bacterium | reverse complement strand
CTGACCCAGATCCGCTTATCCGTCGCGATGCTGCGCGCGTGCGCCAGACGAGCACTCAGCGACGCCATGCCAGCGGCCGGCTTTAGCGGATTCTGTGGGCTGACCAGCCACCAGACTTGATCAAGGCCCAAGCGCTTGAGGGCCGCGAGCGAGATGCCGAGGTGGCCCGTGTGCGCCGGGTTGAACGACCCACCGAGCAAGCCGATCGATCTGCGCGTGCGCGCCAGCGCGTGCAGCCGGCCGCGGCTCAGGGTCGAACCTGGCCGGTGCCGCGCACCTTATACTTGGTCGTGGTGAGTTCGCGCGCGCCCACCGGCCCGCGGGCGTGCAGCCGGCCGGTTGAGATGCCAATCTCCGCGCCAAAGCCGAACTCCCCACCATCGGCAAACTGGGTCGAGGCGTTGACCAGCACGATCGCGCTGTCGACGCCGGTCAAGAACGCCTCAGCAGCCGCAGGGTCACCCGCGATGATCGCATCGGTGTGGTGGCTGCCGTGGCGGTTGACCCAGGCAATCGCCTGATCGAGATCCGGCACCACGGCGGCGGAGATCGTCGCCTCCAAGTATTCCGTGCCCCAATCCTGGTCGCTCGCCGCCGTGACCCGGGGATCAATCGCTTGCACGGCCGCATCACCGCGCACAGCACAGCCGGCATCGAGCATCATTGGGATCAGCCGCGGCAGGGCAGTGGCCGCGATGCCGGCATCGACCAGCAGCGATTCGGCCGCCCCACACACCGACGTGCGGCGCAGCTTGGCGTTCATCAGCACGCTCGCTGCCATCTCAAGATCGGCACTGCCATGGACATAGACGTGGCAATTGCCATCGAGGTGAGCGAGCACCGGCACCCGGCTTTCGGCCTGCACCCGGGCGATCAAGCCCTTGCCACCGCGCGGCACGATGACGTCGATCGCATCCGCCATGGTCAGCATGATGCCGACCGCGGCACGATCGGTGGTCGGCAGACCTTGGACCGCATCGGCCGGCAGCCCCGCCGCGGTCAGGCCACGGCGGATCGCCTGCAGGATCGCCGCCGAACTCGCGGCACTTTCAGACCCCCCGCGCAGGATTGCGGCATTGCCGGACTTCACGCACAGCGCCCCCGCATCGGCGGTCACGTTCGGGCGGCTTTCGTAGATGATGCCGATCACACCCAGCGGCACGCGCACTTTCTCGAATGCCAAGCCGTTGGGGCGCGTCCAGCTCTCCACGCTTTCGCCGACTGGATCGGGCTGGTGCGCGATGTCGCGGATGCCGGCTGCCATGGCTGCGATGCCCTTTGGCGTCAGCGCCAAGCGGTCCCGCAAGCTGGCCGACAAGTCACCAGCGCGGGCGAGGTCTTCGGCGTTGGCGGCCGCGATCAGGGCGGCATCCGCCTCAATCGCGTCAGCCGCAGCGATCAAGCCGGCGGCACGCTGGGCCCCCGTGGTCGTCGCCAACAGCGCCGCCGCTGCGCGCGCACGTCGGCCGATGGTCGCCATCTGCTGGGAGAGATCAGGGGTGACAGCGTCGGGCATCGCTCAGCGTCCTTCGGCAGTGTGGGCGCGATCGAGCACCAGATCGTCGCGGTGGATCATTTCGTCCCGGCCACGGTAGCCAAGGATCGCCTCGATGTCGCGGCTGTGATGGCCAAGGATCAAGCGGGCGGCATCCGCACCATAGGCGCTGAGCCCAATGCCGAGGCGCTTGCCCTGGGCGTCCGCCACCTCGATCAAGTCGCCGCGGTGAAAATTACCCTCAACCGCGACGATCCCGGCCGGCAGCAAGGACGCCCCCCGGGCGAGCGCGCGGGCGGCCCCACTGTCCACCGCGATGCGGCCGGCCGGCTTCACGTGGCCCGCGATCCAGCGCTTGCGCTGGGTCAGCGGTTCGGCTGCCGGCAAGAACCAAGTGCAGCGCGCCTGATCCAGCACGCGTTGCAACGGCCGGTCGCCCTCGCCCTGCGCGATCGCCATCGCGGCACCGGCGGCAACCGCGATGCGTGCGGCCGCGAGCTTGGTGACCATGCCGCCAGACGAGTATCCGGGTGGGGCCTCGCCGGCCATGGCGAGGATTTCGGGCGTGATCTCCGGCACTTCCGCGATGTGCTGGGCGGCAGGGTCTTTGCGGGGATCGGCGGTGTAGAGCCCGTCGATGTCCGACAGCAGCACCAGCGTATCGGCCGACACCATCTGGGCGACGCGCGCGGCCAGCCGATCATTGTCGCCAAAGCGGATTTCCGCGGTCGCGACCGTATCGTTCTCGTTGATCACCGGCACTGCACCGAAGCCGAGCAAGGTTAGCAAGGTTGCGCGCGCATTGAGGTGGCGCCGGCGCTCTTCGGTGTCATCGGGGGTGAGCAGCACTTGGCCCGCCGCCAGACCCACCGCCCCCAGCGCCTCATACCAGGCGCGAAACAGCGGGATCTGGCCGGATGCCGCACAGGCCTGCTTTTCTTCGAGCTTGAGCGCGCGCCGACCAAGCCCAAGCACGCCGCGACCCAGCGCCACGGCACCCGAGGTCACCACCACCACTTCGGTTCCACGCGCTCGTGCTGCGGCCAAATCCGCCGCCAAGCCACCGAGCCACGCGGACTGCACAGCGCCCGCCGGATCGACCAGCAGGGCCGATCCGACCTTCACCACCAGCCGCCGGGCGGTGGCGAGCCGGTTCACGGCGAGTAGGGGACCGCCGGCGCCTGGTCGGCGCGGGCCGCATCCATGATCGCGAGCATCCGGTCGAGCACCGTTGCCACCCCCTTGCCGGTGACACCGGAGAGCAAGAACACCTCCTGGCCCGTCGCCTCCGCCAAGGCGGCTTGGCGTTCGGCCAGCACTTCGGGTTCCAACGCGTCGATTTTGTTCAGTGCCACCAGTTCCGTCTTGTCTTCGAGGCCAGCCCCATAGGCCGCCAGTTCCTCGCGGATGATCGCGTAGCTCTCGGCCGGATCTTCCGCCGTGCCGTCGATCAAGTGCAGCAGCACGCCGCAGCG
>JAAFHH010000049.1 GCA_013297545.1 Alphaproteobacteria bacterium | reverse complement strand
CGGGGGCGGGGCGCAAATCTTTTTCCCGGTAGCGCTGGGCGAGGCGCTTGGCTTGCGCCGCGACCTCGGGCGTTGCCGGCAACGGCTCCGCCCCCTCCGGCCGCTTTAAGTAGTTGAGGGCGGCGCGCAGCGTCATCGTGGGGTGATCTGGCGTTCCACGCGGTCAAGCTCAGCCGGGCGCGGCGTCGCCATCAAGAAGCGCAGATCGATGCGGCGGTTGGCGCGCTTGTCGGCATCGGTGCGCTCATCCATCACGCGCCGCCGGGTCTCGCCGTAGCCGCCGACGCCGAAGATCGGCTCGCCGCGATCGTTGGCGAGCTGGGCCAGCACCGGCTCCACCGCGATGATGCGATCGAGCGTGTTGATCGCACGAAACGCCGACAGGCCGAGGTTGGAGCGAAACCACGCTGCCGGGCTGACCGGGTCACTGTCCGTATGGCCTTCGATCAGGACAGCTTCCAGCCGCCCACCATAGGTCTGGCCGCAGGTTTCCGGCTGCCAGGCAAGGCCAGCGTAGCACGGCAACACGGCCCGCAAGCCGTTGGCGAGGGCCGCCAGATTGGCCAATCCTTCGGGCGAGAGTTCGGCCCGGCCGGAGCCGAACAGCACTTCTTCCGGCAGGCGCAGCACGCCATGTTCCCAGGCGACTTCGACCGCAACACCGCGCTGGATCAGGTAGAGCCGCAGCCGCTCCAGCATGTCGCCGCGCGCGATGTCGACGTTGGCAACCTGCTCGACCGTCTGGCGGTTCGAGCGTTCCGCCTCTTTCAGGCTGAGCGCGAACGACATCAAGATGATCACGAAGATGAACACCATGCCGATCATCAAATCGGTCATGGAGACGAAGTAGCTTTCCTCCCGGTCTTCGAGAATATCGCTGTCTTCGGTCATGAACTGCGCGCCTTCAGCGCCGTGTGTAGATCTTCAACCGCGGTGGTGAGATCGCCAACCCCGGTGCCGAGTGCGGTCAGCGCCTTGTCCAAGTGCTGGTCGAGCTCGCGCACGAAATCCTGCACATGGCGGCGCTGGGCCTCGGAGCCTTCTGCAAAGGTCTTGAACGCGAGACCGAGCGAGCGGTCGACATCGGCGAAGCGTTCCCGGTAGTCGGTCATCGACGACTTGAGCGTGGTCGCCACTTGCCCCAAGCCCTCGACCACGCCGCCCATGCTGCCTTGGGCTGCCACGATGCCATTGGCGGCGTTCACGATTTCGCCCGCCGCCCGGTCGAAACGCTCGGCAATCTTGGCGACGGGTTCGGCCGCGAGCCGGAGCTTGGCTGCCGTTTGTTCGATTTGGCCGAGCGTGTCTTGCAGCACCTTGCCGCTGTCCAAAATGTTCGACTGCCAGGCGGCTGAGGATTGCTCCACCCGCTTGGCGAAATCATCGCCACTGTCGCGAAAGCCGGTGTGCAGGCCGCGCAGACTGCCGCGGATTTCGACCAGCGTATCGGCAAGGCCCTGGATTTCTGCGAAGGTCGATTGGCTGAGGGCGGAGCGGAATTCTTCCATCAGCAGGCGCATTTGCGCCACGGGATCGGCCCCGGTTGCCCCCATGCGGTCCTGCGCATCGGCCAAGATTTCCGGCAGGGTTTCGCGCAGCTTGATCTCGAGTTCCTCGCCGAAGCGCTGGGCCAGCACGCCGGGCAACTGTTCCAACAGTTTCAGCTGTTGGGCGCCCTGCTCGGCTGGGTCGAGCACCGGCACCCGGTCATCGAGCATGCGCGCCAAACGCTCAGCGCGCCGGCCAAGCTCGATGGTGAGGATGCGGCAGCCGATCGAAAGCACGAGCGAGCCGAACAGGCCCGCGATCGAGGTCAGGAACTTGAAGGTCGCGGCCTGCAGCAGCGCACCGAGTGCGACCTGCGCGTCCTTCACATCCGCACTGGCAACCCCTTGGGAGGCGAAGTAGAGCGCCGCGACCAGGCCCAAGAACGTCAGCATCAAGCCGATGCCGATGAAGTAGTTCGGCAGCGCTTGATAGAGCTTGAGGTCGAGGCCCGCCTGTTCGAGCGCGCCCAAGCTGTAGAACCGCGAGGCAGACGCCCGCGCGCGCCACAGCTCCCCATCCCCCACGGTGGCTGGCACAAGACCGAGGCGATAGCGCGTCCAGCCGGAGCGCAGCAGGCGCTGACGGCCGAGCACACTGTCAATCTGCGGCAGCAACTGGGCAAAGCGCGCCCGCGTGTCGGCGGCGCGCACCGCCTTGATCGCGCGGCCAAGCTGCGCGAAGGCGGGGGCTGCCACGCCGAGCACAAACCACACGAACAGCACCAAGCCGCTGAGCGCGATGGTGAGCGCCATGGCAACAGCAATCTCGACATCCCGGAAGATGTTGAGCAGCGAAAGGGCAAGGCCGGCCAGGCCCGACGAGGCGTCAATCATGGGCGGACGCTAGCTCCCGTAAGCCGAACCGTCGAGCGCTGCCTCGCATCGGTGTGGCAGGGCCCGTCCGACAGTGTTTGTTCTGGGTCTGAATGCCGCGGCCCGCGCGAATCTGGCCACTGCGGGCGCGCGCAGGCTACAAGGCACCAGCGCACGCGGAGACCCGATGGCCAGCGACCAGCCGATTGACCTTATCATCGTTGGTGGTGGCCTCGCCGGGTGCCTGACGGCGTTGGCCGTCGCCGCCAACCGCCCGGATCTGTCCCTGCTGCTGCTGGAGCAGGGCGACAGCTTGGGTGGCAACCACACCTGGAGCTTTTTTGATACCGACCTCTCGGCTGCGGGCCAGGCCCTGGTCGCCCCCCTGGTCGCGCACCGCTGGCCGGGCTACGCGGTGCGCTTTCCGGCCTATGTGCGCCACCTTGGCACGGGCTATGGTTCGATCGCGTCAAGTCCGATGGGTCAGCGCGTGGCGGCCACCCTCGGCGCCCGTGTGCGTTTGGGCGTGGCGTGCACGGTGCTGTCCCCCACCACCGTCACGCTGGCGAGTGGCGAGACGCTGATCGCCCGCACCGTGATCGATGCACGCGGCCAGCGGCCAACGCCGCACCTCGCGCTTGGCTTCCAGAAGTTCTTGGGCCTTGAGCTGCGCCTCAGCGCCCCGCACGGCGAGGCCCTGCCGACGATCATGGACGCGAGCGTGCCGCAGAGCGACGGCTACCGCTTCGTCTACACCCTGCCGCTGGCGCCGGACCGACTGCTGGTGGAGGACACCTACTACAGCGATGGCGCTGACCTTGCCGTCGATGCGTTGCGCACACGCATCCACCAGTACGCCATCACCCGCGGCTGGCAGGTGGCTGAGACTGTGCGGGCAGAACACGGCATCTTGCCGATCATCCTGGCCGGCGACATCGCAGCACACCTGGCCGAGGGTGCCGGCGCGGCACCGCGCATCGGCCTCGCGGCGGCACTGTTCCACCCGACGACCGGCTATTCCCTGCCCGATGCCGTGCGCACGGCGCAGTTGATTGCGGACCTCGCCGCGGCGGGCGATCTCACGCCGGAGCGCGTGGGCGCTGCCCTCGACACCCAGGCCCGTGACCTCTGGCGAGAGCGCGCCTACTTCCGCCTGCTCAACCGCTTGATGTTCCACGCGGGCCTGCCGGCCGAGCGCTACCGCATCCTCGAGCGCTTCTACCGCCTCGACCAGGGTCTGGTGCAGCGCTTCTATGCCGCGCGGCTCTCGCGGCTCGACCGGCTTACAATCATCTGCGGCAAACCGCCCGTGCCAATCCTGTCTGCGCTCGGCTGCGTATCAGAGAGCACGACATTGAAGCGCATGAGGGCGACGGCATGACGAAGGCACGGCGGGCAGTGGTGGTTGGATCTGGCTTTGGCGGCCTAGCACTCGCGATCCGCCTGCAATCCGCCGGCTGGCAGACCACCCTGTTGGAGAAGCGCGACAAGCCCGGTGGCCGCGCCTACGTCTACCAAGACCAGGGCTTTACCTTCGATGCCGGCCCGACGGTGATCACCGATCCGACCTGCTTGGAGGAATTGTTCACGCTGTCCGGTCGGCGCTTGGCCGACTATGTCGACCTCGTGCCAATCGCGCCGTTTTATCAGCTGCGCTGGGAAGACGGCACGGTGTTCGACTACGCGAATGATCAAGCGGATCTCGATCGCCAAATCCGCGCGCTCTCGCCCGGTGACGTTGAGGGCTATGGCCGGTTCTTGAAGTATTCGGAAGCCTTGTTGGAACAAGGCTACGTCAAGCTCGGCCACGTACCCTTCCCGGACTTCCGCAGCATGATCCGAGTGGCCCCGGAATTGGTGCGGTTGGAAAGCTACCGATCGGTCTACAGCAAGGTCGCCCAGTTCGTGCAGAACGACTATCTGCGCCAAGCCTTCAGCTTCCATTCGCTGCTGGTTGGCGGCAACCCGTTCGAGACGTCCGCGATCTACGCGCTGATCCACGCGCTGGAACGGCGCTGGGGCGTGTGGTTCCCGCGCGGCGGCACCGGTGCCTTAATCCAAGGTTTGGTGCGGCTGTTCACGGACCTTGGCGGTACGGTCAAGCTGAACGCACCGGTCGAGCGGATCGAAACCGCCAACGGCAAAGTCACCGGCGTGGTGACAGCAGCGGGGGAACAATTCCCGGCCGAGATCGTTGCCAGCAACGCTGATGTCATGCACACCTACGGCAAACTGTTGCAGGCGGAACCGCGGGCGGCTGCCACGGCAGCGAGCCTCAAGCGCAAGCGCTATTCCATGTCGTTGTTCGTGATTTACTTCGGCTTGAAGCGCGAACACCCGGACTTGAAGCACCACATCGTGCTGTTCGGCCAGCGCTACCGCGAACTGATCCGGGAGATTTTCAAGGGACCAGCGGTGCCGGAGGATTTCTCGCTCTACCTGCACGCGCCGTCGGTTACCGACCCAAGCCTCGCCCCGCCCGGCAGTTCGGCTTACTACGTGCTGTCGCCAGTGCCGCATCTGGGCTCGGCCGATGTGGATTGGGCGACACTGGGGCCGATCTACCGCGACCGAATCTTGGCGTATCTGGAAAAGTACCTGATCCCTGGCCTACAGGACGATCTGGTCACCTGCCGGATCTTCACGCCGGTGGATTTCCGCGATGAGCTGAACGCCCATCTCGGCTCCGCGTTCTCGCTCGAACCGGTGCTGTGGCAGAGTGCGTATTTCCGTGCCCACAACGAAGACAAGCGGATCGAAGGCCTCTACCTGGTTGGGGCTGGCACCCATCCCGGCGCCGGCATCCCGGGTGTCGTTGGCTCCGCCAAGGCGACCGCGGGGGTCATTCTGGGCGCGCAGCAGGCAGCATGACGCAAGCAACACCCGATCTGGTGCGCTTGAGCCAGACCATCATCACCAAGGGCTCCAAAAGCTTCGCCGCTGCCGCCCGGCTGTTCGACCCCGAGACCCGGGCGGGTGCCTACCTGCTCTACGCCTGGTGCCGGCATTGCGATGATGTGATCGACGGCCAGGATCACGGTTTTTCCGGCACCAATCGCAGTGCTGCGGACATGCAGGCAGCGCTGGATGGTTTGCGCCACCAGACCCGGGACGCGCTTGCCGGAAAACAGATGGCAGACCCGGTGTTCGCGGCGTTCCAACAGGTGGCCAAGCTGCATCACATTCCAGAACGCCACGCGTTCGAGCTGCTCGACGGCTTTGCCATGGATGCCGCTGGGCAGACCTATCAGACGATCGAAGACACGCTTGCCTACTGCTACCACGTCGCTGGCGTGGTGGGGGTGATGATGTCCCACGTCATGGGAGCCAGAGATCCAGCCACCTTGGACCGGGCGAGCGACCTCGGGCTCGCCTTCCAGCTGACCAACATCGCGCGCGACATCGTCGATGACGCCAAGGTCGGCCGGCTCTATCTGCCGCGCGACTGGCTGGCCGAGGTTGGCATTCCGGTCGAGGCGATCCTGGCGCCCGAGCATCGCGCCGCCCTGCACGGTGTTGCACAGCGCTTGCTGCGGGTGGCGGAGGCCTACTACGCCTCCAGCGCTGTTGGCTTGGCGGAGCTGCCGCTGCGCTGCCGCTGGGCCGTCGCGACCGCACGCACGGTCTACCAAGCGATCGGCCGGGAGGTTGAGCGGCGCGGCCCCCATGCTTGGGACACGCGCGTGTCGACCAGCAAAGCGCAGAAACTGGCCGCCGTGGCGGGCGGTGCCGTGACCGCGCTGACGACGCCGATCACCCGGCAGCTGACCCAAGCCCCTGCCCGCACCGGGCTGTGGACCCGCCCGCAGTAGGCTACTCGCGCACTCCCGCGGCCTGAGCATCGAAGCGACCACCGTGGCGGGCTTTCAGCTTGGCCTTCAGCACATCCACCGGCTCGGCATAGAGGAACCCGAAGGACACGCAGCCGTGCTGGCCGTGGACGGCGTGGTGCAAGCGGTGCGCTTGCACCACGCGCTTCAAGTAGCGGCCCTTCGGCACGATGCGAAACGGCCAGCGTTCGTGCACCAACGCGTCGTGCATGAAGAAGTACAGCATGCCATAGGCCGTCATGCCGACGCCGACCCACAGCATCCAGTGCCCATACTCGGTACCGAAATAGATCAGCGCGATCGAGGGCAGCGCGAACACGACGGCGTAGAGGTCGTTTTTCTCAAACACCCCGTGGCGGGCCTCGTGGTGCGACTTGTGCCAGCCCCAACCCCAGCGATGCATGACGTGTTCGTGGCCATAGCGCGCGACCAGCTCCATCGCCGCCACGGTTAGGATCACGATACCAATGCTGCTGAGCACACCCATGCCGGTTCCAATCAATCTGCTGTTGTTGGCTATCTAGGGCGCGACGCCGCTGACGCCAATGCGGCGAAGTGGTCGCCGGTCACATCCGCCGTTCGCGCGCAAGCACGGCCCAGGCAAGCGCGCTGGCGCCAACCCCGAAAGCGACCAACAAGCCCACTGCTGTCGCGATGTCTGCTGATGGGGCGTCACGCCAGATCAGGCCGTGATAGGCCTCGATCGCCCAGGCGTTTGGGACCAGCCAGGACGCGTCCTGCAGCCAGCCCGGCATCAAGAACCGTGGCACCATCGACCCACCGATGGCCGACAGCACCAACACCATGAAGTTGGCGAGCGCCTGCGCTTGCGCCCGGGTGCGGGCAAGGGCTGCAACGGCGAGTGCCAATCCCGCCGCCATCGCCGCCGCCCCGATAGTGATGGCGAGCCACTCGGCTAAGCGGCTCGTGACATCCACCCCCCAGATCACGCCGGCGATCAGGAAGATCAAGGCGGTCTGCACCACCCCCTGCAGCACCAAAAACAAAAACTTGCCGCCCACCGCCACCCCGGCGCCAACCGCACCCGCGGGCAAGCGATCGATCAAGCCGGATTGGCGTTCATCGATCAGCGACATCGCACCGTGCATGGCGGAGAACAGCAAGAACAGCATAGCGACCGCACCGGCGTAGTAGATCACCGCCGCGGGTGCGCGCGCTGCCTGGGTCACTTCCATCCGCTCGACCAGCGGGCTTGCGCGCTGAACCCCACTTGCTGCCTGCAGCTCACCAAACAGGCGCAGCACTTGGCCCGCGACAATCGGGGCCGCCATCGCACGCGCCGCATCACCGATGATCAGGATCGGCGGCTCGGTTGGGGGCAGCGACGGATCAGCACGCAGCCAGACACCGGCATCCGCCTCGCCCAAGCGTACCATCTGCTCCAGTTGAGCCCGGCTCTGCGGGGCAGTTGCCGTTTGGCGCAGCGAGGGTTCGGCGCGGATTGCGGCGGCAAGTTGCCGGGTCACGGCAGCATCTGCGCTATCCAGCACCGCCACGCGCAAGCGCACCTCATCCCCCGCAGTGGCAGCGAAGATGGTCGCGAAAATCACGTAGATCAGCGGTGGCAGCACAAACGCCATCGCCAGCGCCCCACGATCGCGCACCAGGCTGAGCAACATCACCCGCAGCACCGCGAGGATCATGGCGCACCGGCCCGGTCGAGCACGGCGCGGAACAGGGCCGCGAGGTCTGGCTTGCGCACTCGCACTTCGCGGAGCTGCAATCCTGCGTCTTCGAGGCTTTGGCTGAGTGCTGCGACGTTGATCGTGCGGGCTGGCGCCCGCCCAATCCACAGCAAGGGGGCGTCCGTGACGGCGAGGCCCTCGGCCATCAAGGCAGGGACTTGGTGGTCGCTCGCGGGCTGACGCAGCGCAATCACCACTTCCTGATCCTCGCCAAAGGTGGCCGAGATCAAGGCGGATGGTGCACCCTCGACCAAGAGCCGGCCGGCCACCATCACGCCGACCCGGTCGCAGATCAGTTCGGCTTGATCAAGATCGTGGGTCGATAGCACCAGCGCCGTGCCGCGTTGGCGTAACTGCTGCAGCAACCCGTGCACGGCATCGCGCGCCTCGATGTCGATGCCGACGGTGGGTTCGTCCAGCACCAGCACGGCCGGATCATGCAGCAGCGAGGCGCAGATATTGACCCGGCGCTGGAACCCGCCGGACAGCGTGCCGCAGATCTGGTCGGCCCGCGCACTCAGCGCGGCGTCCGCCATCACGCGCGCGACGCTGGCCTTGATCGCGCCCGCCTGTAGGCCGGCAAAGCGTGCGAGCACCTCGAGGTTCTCGCGCACGGTCAGATGTGGGTAGACCGCGATATCCTGCGGCACATAGCCAACCGCGCGGCGATCATCGGCCGTGCGCACAGACCCGCTGGTGAGCCTCAAGCGCCCGGCAATCGCGCGCATGAGGGTGGTTTTACCCGCCCCATTGGGGCCAAGCAGACCATAGATCTCGCCCGCCTTGACGCTGAGATCGACCCCGTTCAGCACGCGGCGTTCGCCATAGGCATGCACAGCCCCCTGCACCACGACGCGGGGGACGGGGTCGCTCAGCGCTGGCGCACTCACAGGTTCGCCTGTGCCAAGCAATGCTCGATGAACCGGCCGAGGGCGGCGTCTTGCGCATCGAGAGTAACCAGCAGGTCCCGACAGCGGGCTGCGTGCTCATGAAACAAGGCGCGCGCGCCAGCTGGGCCCAGCACACTGCCAAGGGTTGGCTTGCCGACATCCTTGCCGGTGTCCTTGCCGGTCGCGTGCGCGAATTCGACGCCGTCGAGGATGTCATCAGCGATCTGGAACGCGAGGCCGAGTTCACGCCCCAACTGCTTCAAGGTCTCGATCACTGGGGCCGGCGCGCCAGCGACAATCCCGCCGATGGCAGCCGCGGCAACGAACAACGCCCCGGTTTTCATGCCGTTTAGCTGTTCCAGCTCGCTTTCGCGCATGTGAGAGGAACGCGCGCGCAGATCGAGCACCTGGCCGCCAACCAACCCTTGCGAGCCGACAGCATCGGCGAGCACGGCGACGATCTGGATGCGCGCTTCAGCCGGCAGATCGGGGCTGGCCGCCACCACGGCGAACGCGCGGTTGAGCAACGCGACGCTGGCAAGCAGAGCGACATCGACGCCAAAGCGCCGGTGCGCCGTCGGCTGGCCACGGCGCAGCTCCGCATCGTCCATCGCTGGCAGATCATCCATAATGAGCGACGCCGCGTGCACCATCTCCAACGCGCAGCCGGCATCGAGCGCCAAGTGGCGCCGGCAGCCCAGATGCGCAGAGGTCATCAACGCTAGGATCGGCCGCATGCGCTTGCCACGGGCGAGCAGGCTGTAAGCCATCGCCTGGTGCAGCAGGGCCGGCGGCTGGTCTGCTGCGGGCAAGAGATCGCTGAGCCGCTGGTCGACAAGCGCTTCCAACGTGCCGACCGCTGCGCGATCAGCGATGACGGCGGCGTGCATGCTCACGACCCGCCAGCCGAGGTCGAATGCGCGGGACTATCGATCGCCAAAGCTGGTCGCCCCATCCCACAGGCCCGGTGGGTTGGCGATCAGGCGGTGGCAGCGTTCCATCATCACGGTGGCCGCCCGGTCGGTTGGGCAGGCGACCAGGGCTTGTTCAAAGCCCGACAGCGCGCCCGAGAAATCTCCATCGACATAGGCTTTGAACGCCCTGTTGTAGGCCTTCATGCCGGCGACCCGGCCGGCACTGGATCCTACCAGCACCTCGATGAACTCCACCGCTTTCGACTGGCCGCGCACCCGCACGAGGTCGACCTGGCGGCGCGGCACACTCATGCTCAGGCGTTCATGCGTCGCGCCGTCGATCACCACTTGCGCCCCGTATAGCTTGGTTAGGCTTTCGATACGGCTTGCCAAGTTGACCGGATCACCGATCACCGTGAAGTCCATCCGCTTGGCGGACCCGATGTTGCCGGTGATCACCTGCCCGCTCGCCACCCCCATGCCGATCTTAATCGGCATCAGGCTTTCGGCTTCGCGGCGCTGGTTCAGCATCTGCAGCGCTGTCAGCATGTCGAGGCAGGCTTGGACAGCATTGTCCGGGTCGCGTTCGGAGGGGATTGGCGCGCCGAACAGCGCCATGATCGCGTCGCCAATGTACTTGTCGACCACGCCATTGCGGTTGGCGATCACGTCTTCCATGAAGGAGAAGTAGGTGTTCAGCATGGTGACGGTTTCAGCCGCCCCCAGCTTTTCCGTCAGCGAGGTAAAGCCGCGGATGTCGGAGAACAACACGGTGACGGGTTGGCTGCGGCCCCCCAGTTCGATCGAGGGGTCAGACACCACCCGATCAACCACTTCGTTCGACATGTAGCGCGACATCGTGCGCTTCAAGTCTTGTTCGCGGCTGACGTCTTCCAGCACCAGCATGAAGCCAACCAGCGTGTCCGTGCGATCCTTCATGGCGGCGATCGTCATGTTGACCGCGATCCAGGCGTCATCACCCTCGATGTAGAGTTCGGTCGTCTGCACCACTTGGCCGGTTGGGTCGTCCGCGACGGACTCAACGGTTTCCAACACCCAGGCGTTGTAGTCGGTAAACAGGTTCGCGATCGGCTGGTTCAGCAACTCAGCCAGATTGCGGCGCAAAATCCGCTCGGCCGCGGTGTTGGAGAAGGTGAGATTGCCCGCGACATCCATGGTCAGCACGCCGTTGGTCAAGGACGACAGCACGCGTTCCGTATAGTCCTTGATGCCCAGCACTTCGTCGCGGGTCTGGGCGTGTTCGATCGCCATGCCGATCTGGGAGACCAGGGCGCGCGCGCGCCGCTCGTCGGTTTCGGTGAAGGCGCCGGCCGCACTGTTGGCGAACGTCACCACGCCGTGGCGCACGCCGAGGCTGCCATCAATCGGCACTGCCAGCAGCGAGCGGGTGCGGTAGTTGGTGCGCCGGTCGAGCAAGGGATTGAAGCGGATATCCTGGTAGGCATCCTCGATCGCGAGCGCCACGCCTTCGCGAAACACTGTGCCCTCGACCCCGGCGCGCGCGGACTGGCGCAGCACGAAAGCGCCGTAGCCCTGGTTGATCCGGCTGACCAGATCATCGGTTGACCGGTCGTAGAGAAACACCGCCGCCCGGTCCGCCTCGATCAGTTCGGTCGCGTTCGCGAGCACGAGGCCGGTCAGCTGATCGAGCTGGCCCGTGCTGTCGCGCGCGTCCTTGGTCGCCTCTTCGATCTGGATCGCGTACTGCGGGGTCGCGGTCGCGAGCGCTTCGGAAATCACCGGCGCGGCCAGATCCAAGATCGCGGCCACGCTGGCGTCGAACGCAGCCGCCCCCAGCTGCACGAGCCCGATCGGCTCGCCCACCCGCAGCATCGGCACGAGTGCCAGGGCTGGGCCAACATCATCAATGCTCTGGTCGTACCCGCGCTCGTCTGCTGCCTTCGCCCACAAGGTGGTGCGATCGGCGGTGAGGGCGGCTCCCGTCAAGCCGGTGATCATCGGCAGGCACAAGGTGGCGACGATCGCCCCCTTGTTGTCGAAGCACAAGAAACCCTGTCCGCCGGGGGCGGCATAGAACACCCGGCCGGAGGTCGCATCAGTCGCCCAGGCGAGCGCGCGCATCAGGCGCACAATCGTCTGCGAGGCCGGCATGCCGCCGAGCAGCGCTTGGTCGAGCGTCAGAAGTTCGGCGATGGTCAGCATACCATCCACCACCGCCTGGTCGCCACCCGGGCGTTCCATGCGGTAGCGGAGCAGAGCCCGACCCAGATCGGCAAATCGCGGCGGTGGCGGCAGCATCGGCGCTCCTTAGCCTTGAATCGCGGCGAAATCCGCCTGCGGCCTTAAACGAAACATCAAGCGGTCCGCGATCGGATAGACGCACACCGCATCACACATGCCAAGGATCCGGCCAAGCCGCGGCATCGGTTGCCAATGCTCAGGCTCGACCGCGCGCAGGCCCAGCACCTGGTCGACGACCAGGAGCTGG
>JAAFHH010000488.1 GCA_013297545.1 Alphaproteobacteria bacterium | reverse complement strand
CGGACATGCTGGCGCGCGCCAAGGCGGGTGGGCCGCGGGCCGGCGTGGTGATCCTCGCCAGTGTCGCGGCGTTCCAGCCGCTCGCGCGGTTTGCGACCTACGCCGCCGCCAAAGCGTTCGACTTGGCCTACGCCGAGGGCCTCGCGGAAGAAATGCGCGGCGAGCCCGTTGATGTGCTGGCAGTCTGCCCCGGGGCAACGCGCACCGGCTTCTTCGACCGCGCCAAGATGGCCGGCCCACCCGGCGGTGGCGCACGGCCGTTGGCCGATCCGAAGGATGTCGCGGTCCAGGCGCTGGCCGCACTCGGCAAGCAGACGGTGCTCGTTCCGGGATTAGCGAACCGCGCGCTACCATTGGCCGCGCGCATCCTGCCGCGCGGCATCGCACGGCGCCTGGCCGCCGTCGCGATGGCGAAGGTGTCTTCCAAGTGAAACCCCTTGAACGCATCGCCTATGGCGCTGGCCAACTCGCCCGCACGGCTTGGTTCACCGGGCAGTCGCTGGCCGCCGCCGTGGTTGTGCCGGTGCCACCGAACCCGCGGCGCGGGCCGTCGCTGCCGGTGCCGTCGACCGCGGCGATCTTGGGCGATCTGCGCCAGCTCTACCGGCAGGACTGGGCGAACATCCAGGCCGGCCACTACCCGCTGCCGTGGGACTTGAAGCCGAACGTGCGCCAGGCCGCCCGGCGGTCCCGCCAGTTCTTCGCTGATCTGCCGCGCGTCCAAATCCATCGCCGTAGCCGCGACGGCCAGGATGTGCCGGACACCGACGAAGCCCTGCCGCGCTACTTCCGCCAGGCGTTCCACTACCAGACCGACGGCTACCTCTCGGCCCACTCGGCCGAGCTTTACGATGCGCAGGTGGAAACCTTGTTCGTCGGTGGCGCCGATGCCATGCGCCGCCAAGCCCTGCCGCCCTTGGTGGAGCACCTCAGCCAGCGGCCAACCGCGCGGGTGGCCGACATTGCCTGCGGCACCGGCCGGTTCTTGCGCTTCGTGCGCCAAGCGCTGCCGAGGGCAGAGCTGATCGGCGTTGATCTCTCGCGCCCCTACTTGCAGCGCGCCGCGACCCACCATGGTGCCGCCCGGGCGCGCCTGGTGCAGGCAAACGCCGAAGCGCTGCCGCTGGCCGGGCTAGATGCGGCGAGTTGCGTCTTCTTGCTGCACGAGCTGCCGCGCGCTGCCCGCGCTCGGGTCGCAGCCTCACTCGCCGCCAGCCTAGCACCGGGTGGACGGCTGGTGGTGGTCGACAGCATCCAACCGGGCGACCATCCACCCTACGACGGTCTGCTCGCCCGGTTCGCCGATACGTTCCATGAACCCTACCACCGGGACTATTGCGCCGATGATCTGGTTGGCCTGTTCACGGCCACGGGCCTCACCCACCGCACCACCACCCGGGCATTCTTCGCCAAGGTGATGGTGTTTGACCGGGTGTAGCTACTTCTTCAACAGGTCGCGGATTTCGGTCAGCAAGGCTTCGCTCGGCGTCGGGCCCTTCGGGGCGTCCGGTGCGGCCGGCTTTGCCATAAAGCGGTTGACGTTCTTCACCAGGATGAACACCGCGAATGCCACGATCATGAACTTGATGCAGGCGTTGATGAACAAACCGATGTTGAGGGTGACGGCACCAGCCTTCTGGGCGTCTTCGACCGTGGCAAACGGGCCGCCGGCCGCTGCCGCCTTCAGAGTGATAAAGAGATTGGAGAAATCAACCCCGCCGATCAAAAGACCAATCGGTGGCATCAACAGATCATTGACCAGCGATGTCACGATCGCAGTGAAAGCAGCGCCAATGATAATGCCGACCGCGAGATCGAGCACATTGCCACGCGAGATAAACGCCTTGAACTCTTCAATCATGATCCGTCTCCCAAGAGTAGGGTGCCTGCTCGGGCGCACACTGACCTGATGTGGAAGCGATTCGCAAGGGTTTCTGGTTTTGGAGTGAGGATAGCGCATGCCAGAAGCGACGACTGGTCGACCTCAGCGCTGCTTAGGCCTGCGGTGTGATCAGGGTGACGGACGGGAAGTACGTGCGATAGCGCTGGGTATCACGGGTCAGCAAAGCCAATTCAGCGACGGCTGCGTGGGCGCCGATGAAGAAATCGGGCAACACACCAGTCCGGCTGCCGCCTGCTGCGCGATAGCGTTGGAACACTTTACCGGCCAGGAACAGAGCGGCGCGCGGGATCTCCACAATCCGCAAGTCGGTCGCGGCCAGTACCGTGTCGACCTCTTCGATCCGGCCGTAGCCCACGGAGAATTCGGCGTAGATCACCGGGTTAATCATCACCGGCCCGCGAAGTGCGGCAGCATCCAGTTGGCGCACCGACCATGTCGCCCAATTGGGATTGTCGGTGGCCACATCAAGCAGAACGTTCGTGTCCACGAGGGTCACGATGAGATGCCCTGGTCAGTCATCGCCGCGCGTTAGCGCCATGATCTGTTCGGTGGACAGTCCAGCCGTGGTCGTGCCGCGCAGGCCCTGGAACCGGCTCTTCGGCCGATCACTATTGGCCTTGGTCAAAACGATGCGTCCATCGGGCGCAAGGGCGAAGTCGACAGCACTGCCGGGCTCGAGGCCCAACCGGTCGCGGACGGGCTTGGGGATGGTGACCTGACCCTTGCGGGTTACCGTCGTTGCCATGACTGCCTCGATAATCCTTATGCGAGCGCTGGTAAACCATAGCCAGTTCGGAGGTTTTTTGCGAGGGCGGCCTGCCGCCGCCACAGCATGTCTGCTTAAGCCGCCCGGCGCGCCTCGATGACATCCCACAGGGCTTGTTCCAAGTGGACGCCATCCAAGCGTGCGACTTCCTGCAAGCCGGTCGGGGAGGTGACGTTGATTTCCGTCAGCCAGTCGCCGATCACATCGATGCCGACGAAGATCAGGCCTTGCTGGCGCAGCAGCGGGCCGATGCGCGCACAAATCTCGACCTCGCGCGCCGTCAGCGTGGTTTTCACCGGTACGCCGC
>JAAFHH010000487.1 GCA_013297545.1 Alphaproteobacteria bacterium | reverse complement strand
GCCCTGTACTTGGCGCTGACGGCGCTGTGCGAGGCCAACGCTGACCTCGGCTTGCGCGTTCTCGCCGATACGCTGGCGGAAGTCGCCAGCGACTTCGAAATGCGGGCCGACGACGAAGATAAAGAGCGTGCGGACGCGGCCGATGAGGCAGCGGAATGACCGCAACACTCGCCCTCGCCCGTGCGCTAGCGACGATTTGGCGTGGCAAAATCGCGCTTGGCTGGCGTGCCCTGGCGGTGCTGGCCGGCCTTGCCGCCGCCGTTCTGGCGCTGGCTCGCGCCCGCTCGGCCGGGCGGGCTGCCGAACGTGCTGATCAAACCCGGAGGACTGCCGATGCCCTTGCCCGCATGGCCGAAGCTGCGGCCGATCGCCCTGCTTCTCGCGCTGATTTGGCTCGGCGCCTGCGCGACGGACGGTTCTAGCGCCCTCTGCCCGCCAGTGCCGGCGTACCCTCAGGCGGTTCAAGCCCAGGCGGCGGCCGAGCTCGTGAACCTGCCAGCCGACAGCGCGATTGAGCAGTTACTGACCGATTATTCGAGTTTACGCGCGCAGCTGCGCGCTTGCCGAGGAGAGTGAGATGGCCGACGTGGGTGGTATTGCTGCTGATCAGCTCAAGAGTGTTGTGGAGCGGATCGAGCGGCTGGAAGAAGACAAGAAGGCCCTGTCGGACGATATCCGCGACATCTTCGCGGAAGCCAAAGGCAATGGCTTCGATGTCAAGATCCTGCGGCAAGTGATCCGCTTGCGCAAGATGGACCGCGCAGATGTCGCGGAGCAGGAAACCATCCTCGATCTCTATCGACGCGCTCTCGGCATGATCCTGCCGGACGAGGCCGAATAATGGATGCGCTGGAAACACTGAAATCGTGGGTGCCGGTGGTGATCGGTGTCGGCACGATTATTCTCGGCATTCTGTTGGTCCGCCTGCGATCCGAGATCACCAATTCTCAATTGCCGCTGCATGGCGATTTGAAGGCACTTGAACAGCGCGTGGCGCTGGTGGAGCAGCGCGTCGAGGCGATGCCGACCGACAGTCAGCTTGCGGATCTGCGCGGCGAACTCCGCGCGATGAAGGCAACCGTGGACCACATGTCGGAAGGCCTCTCCCGCGTGTCTGGCCAGATCGAGTTCACCAATCGACTGCTGCTGGAAGGCAAACGCGCATGAGCGAGTTGGCTGCAATCGCGGACACCCATCGCCGGCTGGCGATCTTGCGGGGTTTGGCGGCGTCGCCCGCGTCGACCAGCAACGACAGCCTGCTGAACGCCTTGCTGGATGATCTCGGCGTGCTGTCGACCCGCGACCAGGTGCGCACAGCGATTGCCTGGCTGGCGGAGCAGGGCTTGGTGACCGTTCGCGACCGCGAGGGCTTGGTGATTGTCGAGGCGACGGGTCGCGGCCTCGACGTCGCGGCCAGCAAGGCTTATGTGCCCGGGATTGCCCGGCCGGGGCGTCGCTGAGATGACCGGACGCAGCAAGATTGAAATCTTGGCGCCTGAACTAAAGGCGGCGGTCGACCGACTAATTCGGCGCAATCGCACGATCCGCGAAATCTGCGCCTACCTCGACGAGATGGGCGAGGTTGTGTCGAGGTCAGCGGTTGGGCGCTACAAGAAATCTGCTGAAGAAGAGATGGCGACGTTTAAGCGTGCGTCTGCGATTGCGGCAGTGTGGGCCGAGAAAATCGGCGAAGATAAAACGTCACCAGTAGCTGACGCGGCGATCCAAATCCTCAACACTGTTGCATTCCAAATGTCGAAAGACATGATTGTGGCTGGTGAGGATGAAGATGCCGGACCACTGGACCCGAAGGCGCTAAAGCTGGCCACCGAGTCCGTGCGTAACTTAGCGCAAGCCGGCAAGCTTCGTGCCGATCAAGAGCGCATGATCCGCCAGATCGTCCGCGAGGAGCAGGCGGCGAAGCTGGCCGAGCTGGAACGCGAGCATGCCGCTGCTGCGGCGGCCGGCAGGGGCCGGGTGCTGGACCCGGACACGCTGGCCGAAGTGCGCCGCATTATGTTTGGAGCCTGACGTGGCTGAACCGCTCGTCAAGCTCTATCCCTACCAACAGCGCTGGTTTCAGGATACCAGCCGCATGAAGGTGGGCATGTTCGCCCGCCAGAGCGGCAAGACGTTCACCAGCAGCGTGGAACTGGTCGATGACTGCTACCAGGCGATCGCCGAAGGCCGGCGGACGCGGTGGATCGTGCTGTCGCGCGGCGAACGCCAAGCAGCCGAAGCGATGCGCAGCGCGATCCGCCCGCTTGCGGATGGCTATCGCCGGACCATCAAAGCATTCGCCAATCTGAAGCTGCACGAGAGCGAGCATAAAATCTCCTGCGATTTCGGTAACATACGGGTCGATTTCTCAGTGCTGGAACTGAAAATCGACGACACCATCATCACAGCGCTGCCTGCCAATCCGGATACTGTGCGTGGACCATCTGGAAATATGCTGTTCGATGAATTCGCATTTCATGCGAATGCACGGGAGATTTGGGCTGCGGCATTTCCAATTATCTCAGCCGGATTTAAGGTGCGCGTAGTATCAACGCCGAATGGCAAGGGCAACAAATTCTATCAGCTGATGACCGGTGATGACGAAACGTGGTCACGTCACACAGTTGATATTTATCAAGCGGTTGCTGAAGGGTTGCCACGCGATATCGAACAACTGAAAGCCGGTCTGAACGATCCAGAGTACTGGGCGCAGGAATTCGAGCTGCAGTGGCGGGACGAGGCGACTAGCTGGCTCGACTATGACTTGATCGGATCTTGCGAAGATCCAGGCGCTGGGCGGCCGGAGAATTACACCGGTGGCCTGTGCGTGATCGGCTGCGATATTGCCCGGCGCCGGGATCTGTGGGTCGCCTGGGTGGTGGAATCCGTGGGTGATCGTTGGATCACGCGGGAGATAGCCACGCTGCGCGGTGCCACGTTCGCGGCACAGGCCGAGGAACTCGATCAGTTGATGGCCCGCTACAAG
>JAAFHH010000486.1 GCA_013297545.1 Alphaproteobacteria bacterium | reverse complement strand
ATGCGCGGGTCAGCCAGCGCCAGCAAGATGTCAGAGACGAGCGCACCGAAGAGCGTGAGCGCGCAAATCAGCAGCACGAACGCACCGGCCAGGTACATGTCCTGGCTCATCAACGACTGCAGCAGCATCGGCCCCGCGGTCGGCAAGCTCAGCACGATCGCGACGATGATCGAGCCGGACACCAGGTTCGGCAGCAGCCACGCGATCGTGGAGATGAACGGGTTGAGGGCCACGCGCAGCGGGTATTTCACCAGCAGTCGGAATTCCGACAAGCCCTTGGCGCGCGCAGTGGTGACGTAGGGCTTGTTCAGCTCGTCCAACATGTTGGCGCGCATGACCCGAATCAGGCTCGCAGTGCCTGAGACCGCCAGAATGATCACCGGGATCCACAAGTGGGCCAAGAGATCGATCACTTTGCCAACCGACCAGGGGGCGGCGATGTATTCGTCCGAAAACAGCCCGCCCACGTCTTGGCCGAACTGGACCGCGGCGATGTACATCAACACCAGCGCCAGCAGAAAGCTCGGGATCGCAAGGCCGAGGAAACTGAAGAACGTCGCGATGTAGTCGCCGATCGAATACTTCTTCACGGCCGAAAACACACCAATTGGCAGGGCGATCGCCCAGGTCATCAGCAGGGTAGACACGGTCAGCACTAAGGTGAGCGCCATGCGTTCCCAGATCAATTCGGAGACCGGCTGCTGCCATTCGAAGCTGAGCCCGAAGTCACCGCGGGTCAGGATGCCGGTGATCCATTTGACGTATTGAAACAGCATCGGCTGGTCGAGGCCGAAGCGGTTACGCAACTCAGCAGCCGTGTTCTGATCCACCACCTCGTTGGAGGCGGCAAGGGTCGCGATGTAGGTCGTGACAAAGTCACCGGGCGGCAACTGGATCAGCACAAAGGCCAGAAAGCTCACCGCGAACAGGGATGGGATCATCCACACCAGTCGCATGACAGTAAAACGCAGCATCGTGGTATCCGAAAGCGCAGGGGGTGCTGGCGAACCAGCACCCCTGCAGCCTTAGCTGGTGAAAAAGAACTGCTGGGGCAGGGCGGGGCCGGGGTTCGGCCAGCTCCACGCCTGCGGCATCTTCTCCGGCACATTGCGCAGGTTGTTGCGCGCAATCCCGAACGCGTTGACAGCAAGGCAGATGCCGATCGTCTCGAACGCGTCGGCGGCGAGATCGAACACTTCCTTCATCATCGCCGTGCGCCGGGCGAGGTCGGCCGTGCCGCGCGCTTGATCGAACAGCTGCATGCGGCGCTTCTGGCTCTCAGGCGGCTCTTGGCCTTCGCGGCCGCCGGAGACGTACCATTGCGTCCACGGGATCGCGTAGCGCGAGCCCTGCGGGTGCTGAGCCAAGTAATCGCGCGCATCCAAGATCGGGTCGAGCCCACCAGGGCCTGGCCAGACCGCCGCGTCGTGATCGTTGTTGTCACCGCGGGTATAATAGAGCGCACGTTCGATCGTGTTGACCTTGACGTCGATGCCAATCACCGCCCAGTGGCGCTTGACCAACTCAAGTGTATCGACCGCATCCGGATAGAGCGTCGGGATCACGTCGATCGCGAAGAACACGCGCTGACCATCGGCGCGCAGACGAATGCCGTCGCGGCCTTTGTTCTGCAGACCGATGCGGTCGAGCATCTGGTTCGCCTGCGCCACATTGTGTTCGGTGAATTGACGCGCAAGCTTCTCGTGGTGCCACGGGTGACCTGGGCGCGGACCGGTTTGGTACGGTTCAGACTGGCCCAGATACACCAGATCGATGATTTCCTTGCGATCGATGCCGAGCGACAAGGCGCGCCGGAAATCGATGTTGGCGAACAACGCCCGTTGAGCCGGATCCTTGTGCGTCATGTTCAAGTAGATCATGCACTGCTGGGCGCCAGAGGCCACCAACTCGACCAAGCGATACCCGCCGCGCTGCATGTTCTGCGACAGGGTTGGCTTGTTCTGCAGGCTGTCGATGTGGCGATCCTGCAAGTCAATCCGGCCGGAAATGGTGTCGAGCATCAAGCTTTCGACGTCTTGGCTGATGTTCATCACCAATTGGTCGATGTAGGGCAGCTGCGCGCCGTTGGTGTCGACTTGCCAGAAGTACGGGTTGCGCCGCATGACAACGCGCTGGGCGCCGCCGGTGTACGGCTCCGCGATCACCCAGGGATCGAGGGTCGGCTTGTCGGCATTGCCCCAGCGCGATGGGATTTCGATATCGCCGCAGCGCGCGCGGAACAGGCTCGGCCAATCCGGCAGGTTGGCGGCGCGCACCAACTGGTCGAGGTTCGGATTGTACTTCGGCAGGAACTGCGAGCAGTAGTGCTTGGGGAACAGGGTCGGGTGCTGGCCGAGCGGTGTGGCCAAATTCTCCAAGAACATCGCGTAGGCGCCAGCGAAGGTGAACTTCACCGCCGTGTCCGACACTTTGGTCACCACCACGGGCCGCCCACCAATCGCGAGGACCGATGGGGTCGAGCGGAAAAGCTCAGAATTCTTCACGCAGTCTTCAATCGAGAACACCACGTCATCGGCGCCGAACGGCTTGCCGTCGGACCACTTCATGCCCGGGCGCAGATGGAAGACGAATTCGGTCGCGTCCGCGTTAACCTCCCAGCGTTCGGCGACATTCGGCACCGCTTCGGTGAACGCGAGGTTCCAGCGCAGCAGGCCCTGATTGCCGACCATGCGCAGGATGCCGTTGTGGTCGCTCGAGCCGCGCAAGCCGCGGCGCAGCGTGCCGCCGTAGCTGCCCGGCCGCTCGTGCGGTGTGATCACCAGGGGGGAGGTGGGCAGGCGCTGGGCCAACGGCGGCAGCTGGTTGGCGGCCACTTGGCGGGCAAGGTCTGGCGCTTCGCGGGCGGCTTGGGCGAGCGCCGGGCTCGCCGCAGCAACGGCTGCGGCGCCGGCGAAGCCCTGCAGCAGGGTGCGGCGGTCGAGTGTGGGTGTGCTGTGCTGGTCGGTCATCATCGTCCTCCCGAGGCGACTGAACGGTCTC
>JAAFHH010000490.1 GCA_013297545.1 Alphaproteobacteria bacterium | reverse complement strand
CACACCCGTGAACACGGCGGTTACTCCGTGTTCGCGGGTGTGGGTGAGCGGACCCGTGAAGGGAACGACCTCTACCACGAAATGATCGAATCCGGCGTTATCAAGACCGACGGCCCAGGCTCCAAGGCAGCCTTGGTGTACGGCCAGATGAACGAGCCGCCGGGTGCGCGCGCGCGCGTCGGCCTGTCTGGCCTCACCATCGCCGAATACTTCCGCGATGAAGAAGGCCAGGACGTGCTGTTCTTCGTCGACAACATCTTCCGCTTCACCCAGGCCGGCTCGGAAGTGTCCGCACTGCTGGGCCGCATCCCGTCCGCGGTGGGCTATCAGCCGACTCTGGCGACCGACATGGGTGCCCTACAGGAACGCATCACGACGACCAAAAAGGGCTCGATCACCTCGGTGCAGGCCATCTACGTGCCGGCCGACGACTTGACCGACCCGGCGCCGGCCACCTCCTTCGCGCACTTGGATGCCACCACGGTGCTCAGCCGCCAGATCGCGGAAATGGCGATCTTCCCGGCGGTCGATCCGCTCGACTCAACCAGCCGCGTGCTTGACCCGCGCGTGGTGGGTGACGAGCACTACAACGTCGCCCGCTCGGTCCAGAAGGTGCTGCAGACCTACAAGTCGCTGCAAGACATCATCGCGATCCTGGGCATGGACGAGTTGTCGGAAGAAGACAAGCTGGTGGTCTCGCGCGCGCGCAAGATCCAGCGCTTCTTGTCGCAGCCGTTCCACGTCGCGGAAGTGTTCACCGGCACGCCGGGCGTGTTCGTGCAGTTGGCCGATACCATCAAAGGCTTCAAAGGTATTGTCGCTGGCGAGTACGATCACCTGCCGGAATCGGCGTTCTACATGGTTGGCACGATCGACGAAGCCGTCGAAAAGGCCAAGAAGATGGCCGCGGAAGCGGCGTAGCGGGGACAACCCATCATGGCGCAGGTCACCTTCGAACTGGTGAGCCCCGAACGGCTGTTGGTGTCAAAGCCGGTTGAGATGGTGGTGCTGCCGGGCAGCGAAGGCTTGTTCGCCGTGCTCGGCGGCCACGCGCCGCTGATCGCGACTTTGCGGCCGGGCGTGATCGACATCCACGAAGGCGGTCAGGTGGCTGACCGCATTTTCGTCGGTGGCGGCTTTGCGGAAGTGACGCCAGAACGTTGCGTCGTGCTGGCCGAAACCGCGACCCCGCTGAAGGATCTCGATCGGCCGACCATCGCGGAGACGGTGACACGCCTGTCCGCTGCGGATCCGGCCGCCGCCATGCGGCCGATCGGCGAAGACCCGGTGCCGAGCGAGCTCGACAGCGCGCCATGCTGGCGGCGATCGACGGCAAGCCGTTCTAGCACTGATCGCGGGGGACCTGCCGCGATGGCCAAGTCGATCTTCGATACCCTCGACCGCAAGACCTGCTTCGACGATGAGGACGAGTACCTCGCCGCGATCGGCAAGGTGCAAAAGAAGCTGTTGTCGCTGCAGCAGGCCTATCTGTTGCAAAAGCGCCGGGCGGTCATTGTGCTGGAAGGTACTGATGCGGCCGGCAAGGGCGGTCTGGTCCGCCGGTTGACCGAACGGCTGGACCCGCGGTTCTGCAAAGTCTGGCCGATCGGCGCGCCCAATGACATCGAGCGCCAGCAACACTACCTCGCGCGGTTCTGGGCCCGCCTGCCGGGTCCGGGCGAGATCGCGGTGTTCGATCGGTCGTGGTACGGCCGGTTGCTGGTCGAACGCGTCGAAGGTCTGGCCGCCAAAGCCGATTGGAAGCGCGGCTTCCGGGAAATCCCGGAATTCGAACGCCAGTTGACCGATGACGGCGTGCGCCTGATCAAGATCTACCTGGACATCGACCCGGACGAACAGAAGCGCCGCTTCGTCGACCGGCTGATCGACCCGATGAAGCGCTGGAAGCTGACGGCGCGCGACTTCGAGGCCCGGCGCTTTGCCGGTGCCTACCGCAAGGCCGCGGCCGAGATGATCGCGGAGACCTCCTCCAAGCGCGCGCCCTGGAGCGTGATCGCCGGCGACTTCAAGTGGTACGCCCGGGTCGAGGCGTTGAAGATCATCTCTGCTGCGCTGGGCGATGGGGTTGACCTCACGCCACCGCCGCTCGATCCGGTACTGGTCGGCCTCGCGCGCTCCGAACTCGGTGTGTTGATCTCGCCCGATGGCAGCTCCGCGGGCGAGGCGTGAGCCGGGTTCAGCTGTTTTATGGGCCGGATCAGGGGTTGGTGCGCGAACGCGCCAAGGCGGCAGTGACCGCGATTGCCGGCGACGCGAAAGACCCGTTCCGCGTTGTTGAACTCACCCAATCCGCCGTGAAGGACGACCCTGCGCGGCTGAGCGACGAGGCGGCCCAGATCAGCTTCGTGCCGGGCCAGCGGGTGGTCTGGCTGCGCGAGGTGACCGACCAGCTGACGGCCGTGTTGAAGGAGTTCTTGGCGACCGCACCCGGCGACGCCGCGATCGTGATCGAGGCGGGCGACCTCGCGAAGTCCGGGTCCTTGCGCAAGTTGGCCGAGGCCTCGAAGCTGGTGACCTTGGTTGGGTGCTACCACGACAGCAGCCGCGACATGGTGCAGGTGATCTCAGAGACTTTGCGCGGCCACGGCCTGACCGCGAGCCCGGACGCGGTGCAGTACCTCGCCGAGCATCTGGGCGGAGACCGGCTGGTCAGCCGCTCCGAACTCGACAAGCTCGCCCTCTACACCCTGCCGGAGCGCCATGTGGAGCTCGCCGCCGCGCAAGCAACCGTGGGCGACAGTGCCGCGATTTCGATGGATGACGTGGTGCAGGCAACAGCCGACGGCGACCTCGCCGGCCTCGACCGCGCACTCGCCCGCGCGTTCCTGGATGGGGAGAGTGCGGTTGGGCTGGTGCGCGCAGGGCTTCGCCACTTCCACCGACTGCATGCGTTGGCACTAGCCGTTGCCCGCGGCCGGCCAGCGGCGCAAGCGATCGC
>JAAFHH010000484.1 GCA_013297545.1 Alphaproteobacteria bacterium | reverse complement strand
CGGGCCAGTTGACCACAGCTCCTACACCACGCGGCGGGACACGACCCACTTCACGGCTCGCAGATCAAAGGCCTAAGTTCAAGGTTTCAAAATTGCGAGTTTGTTTTTATCTTTTTGTCTATTATCCAAAAATTCAAATGCCTGCTAAACAGAAGATGACGCCTCTGGAACCACGTGTTTTGGTGTCGAGCTCGATGGAACGTGGATGGGTAGATTCGGGGCTCGACAACGCCGGGCGAGGACCTGAGGCGTCGCTTCTTGAGCTTGGCGATCTAGTACCCGCCGAGCCGTCTCGGCCGGAGGCGAATGGCGGAGCGCCAAGGCGACAGCCTGCCGAGGGTGGCCGACCTACTGCGGTCGCCAGCACGGTGAAAGCTCCTTAGCCAGAGTTGATCACGGTCCAGATCGTCGCCAAGTGCTGCCGATGGTTGCAAGATCATCCCCGCCATTGGGTAAATCGGTGAAGACACGTGTGTCCGCAGGGCGCCGATCCGGCTTCGATGGATGGGTCATTTCGTAGATCACGGCATCAGCCGATGAAATGACGCCGACGCGTTCCAGTCCCCGCAGCAGCCCGACGGTCGAAAGTAGATGCAGGTTCGGTGGCTTGTTGAAAACACGAATCTCGGCGTCCTCGAACAATATGACCACTGGCTCGCCGACGCTGACATGTTTACGCAGACCATCGTCCGATGACAAGAAGTCAACGATGGCGAGCTCGCCGGCGTTCTTCTTTAGTTTTTTCCCCGTTCGCCGTTTTTTGCGCTCCTGTTCGCCGATCTCCGTGCTCTCGATGATGAACGGTGGCTGGTTGTTGTCGATGAAGGTCTTCACGGCTCGGTCCTTGGGATAGGACAGGTCGCTAGTTAACTCGTCGTAGACCGCATCAACCACGACCAAAAGCATGTCGAGCGCCAGAAGCAGATCCAATCGGTCGGCTACCCAAAGGCTGTTAAACGGTCCCGCATCAGGAATGATGACGGTGCACCGCTTCACGACTGCCGCCAGAGTTTGGCAAAGGTGACCGCTTGGTTTTCAGTCTCGTGGGCTGGCGGCAACGGCAGCGGCAGATCGGCGTCCCCAAGCACCACTAGCAACGCGGCGTAGTCGCGCAGCCCGAGAAGTCGGATGGCTTCGCTGCGAGCCAAGCGCCCTTGAGAGAACGCTAGCAACGGATCTTCGGTGATTGCGGCAGCGCCGTCCGAGGTCACCGCTTCCAAGTGCTCTCGGACAATCGCGGTCATCGTCGTGCCATGGGCGGCAGCATACGACTTAGCCCGGGCGACAAGTTCGTCGGGTAGGTTGAACGTGGTGTTTCTCAGCATGCCCGCCTCCTGTCATTCACGTATATATGTGAATGACAGTGCAGCGTCAATCTGATGCCGGATGCCGTGCGGACGTTAGTTAAAAACAGTGCCAGCGATCTGCGCCATGGGTTCTACTATTCACCGATTGCCATCGGGTGCCACATCGCCACGTGGCCGTCTCTGCAGCAAAGGTGTAAGCGGGAGCCAACGGTCCAAGCACTTCTGCCGATCCCGTGAGTTGATGCGTCGCACAGAAATCTTCGCGATATCGGCTCTGAGCTCTCCTGCCCGAAGCCGCTGATCGACGGTTCTCACCATTGCCGGCATCAATCGCGCCGGGTGGATCAGCGCCCGGGAGATTGACCAAAGGTGAGCGACGTTGCTCAAAGCTGCCCAACGAGACGCTACCGCCGGCTGCTTCCAATATGCGTCCAAACGTCGGGACCAGTCCGTCCTGGATTGGCCTTTGACCGTCTAACTCTTTGATAACAAAGAGAAAAAATGGTGGGCGCGACAGGGATTGAACCTGTGACCCCTACGATGTCAACGTAGTGCTCTCCCGCTGAGCTACGCGCCCCCAAGGGGAGACGGGCCGAGCGGTCCGTCGCGGGTCGCGGCAGTATGCATATCGCGAACCGCCGCGCAACAGTCCAGCGGGGGTTAGTCGGCCGAGGGGGGCGGGACGATCAGCACCTTGTCGACGCGTCGGCCGTCCATATCCATCACCTCAAACCGCCAGCCTTCGACGTCGATGTGGTCGGCTGCTTGGGGCACGCGATTGAGCCGCGCCATCATGAAGCCGCCGATGGTGGTGTAATCGGCATCCGGGTCCGCGAGCGTCGGCGCGCCGGTGGCGTCGTGGGCGGCATCGATTGCCATCATGCCGTCGACCAGCCAGGACCCGTCGTCGCGGCGCACCACGCTTGGTTCTTCGGTGGTATCCGGGGTCGGCAGCATGCCGACCAGCGCTTCCAACAGATCCGTCAGGGTCAACAAGCCCTGGATGTCGCCGTATTCGTCAACCACCAGCGCGATCGGCGCGTGCTGGCCTTTTAGGGTTTCCAGCGCCTTAAGGGCCGGTGCCGTGTCGGGGATGTAGATCGCCGGTGTCGCGATGGTCATCAGCGGTGGCAGGCCCCCGCCACCCAGCATCGCGCCCAGCATGTCTTTCACGTGCACGATGCCGATCACCCGCTCCAACCCGCCTTGCACCAGGGGGAAGCGGGAGATGTGGCTGGTACGCAGCTTGGCGATCGTCTCTTCGATCGGATCGTCGAGGTCGATCATTTCGATCTGCGGGCGCGGCGTCATCACCGCTTCCACGGTCTTGTCGCCGAGCCGCAGCGCCATTTCGACAATCGCGCGTTCCGCTTCTTCGAAGTGGCCGGCCTCCGCCCCTTCGCGCATCAAGAGCTTGATTTCTTCGTCCGCGAGGTCGGGCGTGTCGGCCCGCTTCGGCATCAAGCGTAAGACCAGATTGGTGGTGGCACTGAGCGCCCAGGCGAACGGCTTGGAAATCTTGGACAAGATCGCCATCGGCGGCGCAAGCCACAGGCTGATGCGCTCCGGGTGCGTGAGCGCAATGCGCTTTGGCACCAATTCGCCGAGGATCAGGGTCGCAAACGTGATCGAAATGACCGTGACAGCATAGGCGACCGCCTCGGCACTGCCGCCGAGCCACGATTCCAGCATCACGGTCAAGCGATC
>JAAFHH010000483.1 GCA_013297545.1 Alphaproteobacteria bacterium | reverse complement strand
CGGCGGCAGCCAAGGCCTCGGCCACCTGCTGATCGCGCGCATGAACGCGTTTGAAACCGATCAGATGTTCGCCGTCACCATCCATATGACCTTACTGGGGTTCATCTTCTTTTTCGCGATCGGCCTGCTGCGCCGGTTCCTGATCCCGTGGCATGCAACCGGGCGGTAGGCGCCGCTAAAATACTAGCACATCAGAGCCAACGGGCTTAGCGTGATGGGCGCCGGGAGACGCCGTCATGATGAGGCAGCCACTGCCGCCAGCCGAACTGGACCGCAACCGCCACGCTGCACCTCAGGTGTTCGAGCGGCTGCGCGACGCGATCATCAGCCTGGCGCTGGCGCCGGGCACCGTACTCTCCCGCGCCGCCTTGGCCCAGCAATATGGCGTCAGCCAAACCCCGGTGCGCGACGCATTGATGATCCTGGCCGAAGAAGGCCTGGTCGACATCTTCCCCCAGCACGCGACCAAGGTGAGCCAGATCAACCTGCTCGCCGCCCGTCAGGCGCACTTCCTGCGCCGGGCGCTCGAGATTGAAATCGTCCGCACCCTCGCCGAGGCGCCGGACCCGGCCCTGATCCAAGACCTGCAAGCCCTGGTCGACGAACAGCGCCGCGCATTGGAGGTGAACGATCTCGCCCGCCTCAGCGCCCTCGACCAAGCGTTCCACCAACGCCAATACGTCGAAGCCGGCGTGATGGAGCTCTGGGTGCTGCAACGGCGACACAGCGGGCATATTGACCGGCTGCGGCACTTGCACCTGCCGCTGCTCGGCAAGGCTGCGACGATCCTCGATGACCACCAGCGGATTGTGGACGCAATCGCCTCCGGACGAGGGGAAGCGGCGGAGACGCACTTGCGCCGACATCTGTCGGGTACGCTGGCCCGGATCGAGGACCTGTGCCAGCGGTTTCCGGACTATGTGCGGCGCTAAGCGCGATCAAGCGTGATCAGCAGGGCTTCGCCATTCGCCTCCGACTGATCCGCATCGCCACCAATCTCCGCCACCACCTGATACCCCGTCGCCAAGGTCTCTTCCGCGATGTAGTCCTGGAACCGTTTCGCTGCCGCCTGCACCGCAGGCGACCCCCCAATCACCAGCGTGATCCGATCCGCATACCCAAGATCCCGCTCCTTGCGCAGCCCCTGGATGCGGCTGGTGATCTCGCGGGCAAGGCCTTCTTCGGCGAGGTCGGCGTCGATGGTGGGATCAAGCGCCACCACCGCATCGGCGGAGCCCGCACTGCCGTAGCTGCCCTTCGCCTGCACGGTCACAGCGATGTCATCGCTGCTGAGCGTGTAGGCGGTGCCCTCGATGGTGAGGTCGATGGTGCCACCCATGGCGAGGCGTTGCGCGTCCGCTTGGGGCAGATCGGCCAGCACGCCTTTCAACGTCTTGATGTGGGCGCCGAACTTCGGCCCGAGCTTCTTCCAGTTCGGCTGCACTCGGTAGTCGACAAACCGCGTCGCATCGTCCGCAAAGCGCACGGCGCGCACGTTCACCTCGTCTTGGAGCAGACCCAAGAGCGGCGTGAGGCCGCCGGCCAAGCTCTGGTCCGCCAGCACGATGTCGAGGGCACCCAGCGGTTGGCGGGTTTTGATCTGCACCATGTTGCGCGCTTGCAGGCCAAGCGAGGCGAGGCGTCGGACCAGGTTCATGCGCGCTTGCAGGTCGCGGTCGATCTTGGCCTCATCCGCCACCGGCCAGCGGGTCATGTGGACCGAGGGCAGGGTGGCGGCCGGGTTGAGCGCGCGGTAGAGCGCTTCGGCCAAGAACGGCACGAACGGCGCGATCAGGCGGGTCAGCGTTTGCAGCACGTCGTAGAGCGTGAACAGGGCCGCATCGGTCGCGACCCCTTCGCCCCAGAACCGCCGGCGCGAGCGGCGCACCCACCAGTTCGACAAGGCCTCGACGAAATCTTGGATCGCGCGTGCGGCTTCGTGGAAGACGTAGCGATCCATCGACGCGGTCGCGGTCAGGATGGTGGCGTCGAGTTCGCCGAGGATCCAACGATCGAGGTCGTCGGTGATCGCGGGCCGCGCGGTCTTGTCCGGATCAAAGCCCAAGAGATTGGCGTAGATCGTGAAGTAGCCGTAGACGTTGCGCAGCCGGATCAGGAATTCCCGCTGGCCTTCGCGCAAGGCGCCAATCGACAGCCGCGTGTTCGACCAGGGGCTGGAGACCGAGAACAACCACCGGAATGCATCGGCACCCAACGGATCGAACGGTGCGGCGAGCGCCACTTCCGTCGGATTGCCAAGGGCAGCCAGATCTTCAGCCGCCATATGGAAGGTGTCGCGCGCCTTCACATCGGCTTCGACGACTTCGAGCGCCAGGCCTTTGCCGACGACGGTTAGGCGCTCGTCCCCGGTCAGGTTCAAGTTCTTGACGAGGGCGAGCTTGAAGCCGGCTTGGCCGGGCTTCAGCGCCGGATCGGCCTGCACCTTGAGGCGCATCTCGCCGCGCAACACGAGATCGGGGGGCGTGTAGTTGCCCTTGGACTTCGATTCCTTGGCGCCCGCCGCATCGCAGACGTGGCCCAGCACCACGCAATTGCGGAAGGGCCTCGGCCAGATGTCCTTCGGCAGCCCGTAGCGTTCGGACGTCTCGGTGTCGAACAACAAGGTGCCGACCATGTGCAGGCTGTAGAACCAGCCGCGGGTTTGGTCGACGGCTTCGGTGATGAAGTCGGCCGGGAAGCTTGCCTTGAATTCTTCGACGTTCTTGTGCGGAAAACCCCACTGGGCGAACGGCATCGAGCCGCTGTCGAACCAGACGTCGATGACTTCCTTCACCCGGTGCATGGTGCCGCCGCACTTCGGGCAGGGCAGGTGAATGCGATCGACCCAGGGCCGGTGCACCTGCATGTCCGCATCGACTGTAGGGTCGAAGGCATCGGGGTTGCGGGCTTGGATTTCGGCGGTTGAGGAGATGGCTTCTTCGTGGTCGCAGCTCTGGCACTGCCAGATCGGCAAGGGCGTGCCCCAGAATCGCTCGCGCGAGAGCGCCCAGTCGAC
>JAAFHH010000482.1 GCA_013297545.1 Alphaproteobacteria bacterium | reverse complement strand
GGCACCACCGCGGCCCTATTGGTGAACCAACATATCCAGTTTGGCCAAGCCCTCGATCGCTTCATCACCCAACGCGCGATCGACGAGACGCCGTTCTTTCGCGCGGCCCTCGCAAGCCTCCTGATCGAGCGGGACTACGCCTCGATCGACGCGGTGATCCAGGAAAGCGTCACGCCCACTGGCATCGCGCACGCGATCCTGGTCGACCCCAACAACCGCTTGATCGCGCAAGCCGGCTGGGCGATCGACACCTTCGGCCTGCCACCCCCGCATCCGACCATCGTGGTCAGCCCCGAAGGCTTGGACTGCTACATCTTCCCGATCGACATCGAAGTGGCGGGCCAGCTGCTCGGGCGCTTGTACATCGGCTACGCACTCGAGCCGATGCGCCAGGCCCAGCGGGAGATCTTGGAGCGCGGCGTGATGATTGGGGTGGCGGCACTGGCATTGACGTTGCTGTTGATGCAGGGCCTGCACGTCTGGGTAACCCGGCCGCTGGTGCGCCTGCGCCGCGCGGTCGCCGATGTCGCGGGCGGCAACTACCAGCCACAGCTGCCGACGGCCGGGTCCGATGACATCGGCGACCTCACCCGCGGCTTCGGCGCCATGACCGCCGAAGTGGCCGCGCGCACCGCAGATCTGGAGCGCGCGCGCGACGCGGCGGAGGCGGGTGCCCGCGCCAAGGCCGAATTCCTCGCCGTGATGAGCCACGAAATCCGCACGCCGATGAACGGCGTGCTCGGCATCGCGAGTGTGCTGGCGCAAACTCCGCTCGATGCTGACCAGCGCGAGCTGTTGGAGCTGATGCAGCGCTCCGGCGATGATTTGATGCGCTTGCTGAACGACATCCTCGACCTCTCGCGCCTGGAGGCGGACCGGCTGGAGCTGGAGCCGCAGGAGGTGGATATCGTTGGCCTCACGCGCGACGTCGTCGACCTGATGCGCAGTGCTGCCTCGGCCAAGGACCTCGACCTCACGGTTGAGACAAGCTTGCCGGATCTCGTGGCGATTGAGATCGATGGCGGGCGCGTGCGTCAGGTACTGCTCAACCTGATCGGCAACGCCGTCAAGTTCACCGACACGGGCTGCGTGACCGTCGTGCTGAGCGAGGACGGCAGGGACTTGGTCTGGCAGGTGCGCGACACCGGCATCGGCATCGCGGCGGATGCCCTGGCGAGCTTGTTTGACGATTTCGTCCAAGCCGACGCCTCGATCCAACGCCGCTTCGGTGGCTCTGGCCTCGGCCTGGCGATCAGCCGCCGCCTGGCCGACCGCATGGGCGGCAGCCTCAGTGTCGACAGCACGCTCGGGCAGGGCTCGGTGTTCACCGTGCGGTTGCCGCGAGGGGAGCAGCCAAGCGCTAGCTGAACACCTCGGTCGCCGGATAGGGCGCCACCCGGATTTCGCTGGCACGCTTGCGCGTCTCTGCGATGGTAAAACTGGTTTGCATCCGCATCAGCGTGTCCATCGAGACACCGAACGCCTGCTCAATCCGCAGTGCCATCTCCGCCGAAAGCTGCGCGCGTTCATTCAGCAGGGCAGAGAGCGCTGCCCGCGTGACGCCAAGCACGCGTGCGGCGTCAGTCACTGACAGCCCGTGGGGCTCGATGATCTCGCTACGGACAAAACCGCCGGGATGGGCGGGCGATTTCATGCGGAGTCCCTGGGTCGCGCTCATCGTTGGCGGAGCCTTTTTGTGGATCACGTCTCGACTATTCGTGACCCAACCTATCAGCAGGTCGTATAGCGTCAAGTGTCACTACACGCATCCAGTGACGGATCGCGTCGCGCTACCAGCCGAGCGCTACCGCCCGCGCTGGCTGAGCCAGGCGCGCATCTCGGCGATTTCGCGTTCTTGGGCGGCGATCACGGCGGTGGCAAGCGCGCGCACTGCAGGATCGCGGCCGTGGTCGAGGATGACACGCGCCATGTCGATGGCGCCTTGGTGGTGCGGGATCATCGCGCGCATGAAATCGACGTCGGCGTCGCCGGTGTAGGCGATGTCCATGTCCCGGTGCATGCGGGTGTTGGCGTCCATCAGCTTCTTGGTCGCCTCAGACACCGGTGCGGCGGTCGCGGGGCGGGGTGCGCCGTGCTGGTGCGGGGTTTGCGCTGCGAGCGGCAGCGGTGCCATCACGATGAGCGCAAGGGCGAGGAGCGTGAGACGGCGCATGGGGTGTTCCTCCGCGCGAGTGCCGGGGTTAGGGGGCGAACTGCTCTTTCAAAATCCGTTCTTCCAGATTGCGTTCCGGATCGAACAGCAAACGGAGTTTTACCTCACCGGCTTCGGCCACTTCCACTCGGCGGACATCGCGGACTTCCAAATTGTCCGCGACGGCGAGCACCGGGCGCTTGGCGTCTTCCAGCACCTCGAACACGACAGTCGAGCGGTGCGGCACCAGGGCGCCGCGCCAACGCCGCGGCCGGTACGCGCTGATCGGTGTCAGCGCCAGCACACCGGCCCCGAGCGGCACGATCGGCCCGTGGGCGGACAGGTTGTAGGCAGTCGAGCCTGCTGGCGTCGACACCAGCGCGCCGTCGCCCTGCAGTTCCTCCAGGCGCACGACACCGTCGATCGAGATCCGGAGCTTGGCCGATTGCCGCGTCTCGCGCAGCAGCGAGACTTCGTTGATCGCAAGGCCCGTGATCCGATCTCCCGATTGGGTTTCGGCAACCATCCGCAGCGGCGTGAGCGTCACCTCGTGCGCCTCGCCCAAGCGTTCGACCAGGGCGGTTGGCCAGTAGTCATTCAGCATGAAGCCGACCGAGCCGCGGTTCATGCCGAACACCGGCTGGCCGGTTGCCAGCGTGCGATGCAGTGTCTCCAGCAAGAAGCCATCGCCGCCCAATGCCACAATCACCTCCGCCTGTTCGAACGGGACGGAGGTGTAGCGTTTGGTCAGCTCCTCGTAGGCCTCCCACGCGGCTGGACTGCTCGAATGGGTGGCGTGAACGCGTTTGCCGGGCATGCGCTCAGCCGCCCGTCACGCTCATGTGGCGTGGTACTGCAGGGGCTTGGGTGCGGC
>JAAFHH010000481.1 GCA_013297545.1 Alphaproteobacteria bacterium | reverse complement strand
CGCCAACATCAACACCGCCCTCGCCGCCCTGCGCTTCAATCCGTCGACCAACGGCGATGTCGATCGCACGATCACGGTCACCATCAGCGGCGGGTCGATCACCACGGCGATCACCGGCACGATCACCCTTGATGTCACCGGTGTGAACGACCTGCCGAGCTTCACGGGCGATGGTTCGCTGCCGTCCGTGGCCAGCGACGGCGTGCCGGCGGGGGATGAGATCTCGGATATCTTGGGCTCGGTGTTCTCCGACCCAGATGCGGGTGCCTCGCTCTCGGGCGTGTCGGTCGTTGGCAACACGGCGAACGCGACGACCCAGGGCGTGTGGCAGTACTACTCGCAGACCGCCAACGTCTGGCGCGATATCCCGACCACACTGACCAACACCAACGCGCTGTTGATCTCCGCCAGCCACAAGGTGCGCTTCGACCCGGTCGACAGCTTTATCGGCGAGGCACCGGCCCTGTCGATCGCGCCGATCGACAACAGCTATTCCGGCCCCTGGTCGAACAGCTCGGTGTTCCAGAACCTGACCACCAACCCGGCCGGCTTCAGCCAGACCGCGCGCACGATCAAGACCACGATCACCGCGCCGGCCAACAACACCAGCGCCACCCCCACCACAATCAAAACCCTGTTGCCGACCGACGCGATCGCCTTTGGCTTCACGGGGCCGGCGACGATCACGGAAGTTTCTGGCAGCGGCACGGTCACGCGCCCTGATCTGGCATCGGTGTCGCTGGTCGGCACGGTCAACTTCGTTGGCGGCGGCGGCGACAGTTGGGTGCAGGGCGATGATGCCGGCCAGTTGATCCGCACCGGTGCGGCCAACGACACGGTCTTCGGCGGCGGTGGGGCCGACACCATCGAAGGCGGGCGCGACAGCGACGTGCTCGACGGCCAGGGTGGCGATGACGTGCTGATCGGTGACAGCCCGCTGCTGACCTACACGATTGGCTTCAACGCGACCGACTACCTCAACCGCCACCCCGACGTCGCGACCGCCAAGATCGATGCGATTGCCCACGCCTGGGCGTTTGGCTTCAACGAAGGCCGGCCGATCGGGTCGAACGGCGACACGCTGTTCGACCGGGCGTTCTACTTGGCGCAGAACCCCGATGTGCAGCGTGCGGGTATCGACCCGTGGGCACACTTCCAAGCCTTCGGTGGCAAGGAAGGCCGCGATGCCAACCGGGCGTTCGACAGTTCCGAATATCTGCGCCTGAACCCCGATGTCGCGCGCGCCGGCGTCAACCCGCTGCTGCACTACCTGCAGTTCGGTCAGGCTGAAGGCCGCCAAGCCGTCGCCGTTACCGGACCAGACCGGTTCCTATTCGGCCAGGCCTCCGGCCGCGACCGGGTGATCGACTTCCGGCCCGGCGAAGACACGCTGTCCGTGCTGCGCACCATGAACGGTGTCACCTTCACCACCGCCCAAGACGTGCTGACGCGGGCAACTGCGGTTGGTGCGGATACGGTCATCGATCTGGGTGGCGGCAACACCGTGACCTTGGTCGGCTTGACGCCGAGTGCACTGACGGCGGCGAGTATCACGATCGTCTAGAGTGTTGGCGCTAGCGCATCCCCGTCAGCGGGGATGCGCTAGCGCCAGAGCGCCAGGTTCTTGCGCCGCAACTCCCGCGGGTCGACCCACAGGTCGGCCGGCGGGTGTTCGGAAAGCTGGTGGTCGCGGCTCGCAAGGTGGACGGCCAGGGCTTCGGCCAGCGCTTGGGTGCGCGAGCGGCGAAACGGTGTGACCTCCTGCGGATTGGCGTGCGCCAGTGCGATCAGCGAATTCACTTCCGTGAGAATCGCGCTGTGTTCGGCCCGGTGGCCGGCACTGTCGATGTCCGGGTTGCGGTCCAGCAGCCATTCTTCAAAACAGAAGCGATTCTCGATGCAGTGTTTGAGCTTCTCAAGCAGCTCAATCGCCGCCGCCCCGCCGACCACACCAACGCGGTCGAGCAAATAGGCCAACGAATCACGGGTGTGGACCCAGATCGCTTGAGGACACGCGTTCATCTCTGGCATGCCCAGCTTGTCCCAAGGCACGGAGGGTGAGGTACCGCGATACGGCATCGGCGGAGTATACTGGTGTCGCTGCGACCTGTCATGCAGCAAACGCGGAACTGGCTTGACCGCACCGGCAATGCGGGCATGCTTTCACCATGGCAACCCGGCGCCTTGGACGATGGCGGACCGCGCGGCGCTGGCGGCTGGCGGCCGGCCTGGTGCTGGTGGTGTTTGTCGCCCAGCATTTGCTCAGCCATGCCATGGGCTTGTTTGGGGTGGCGACCGCGCAAGCCGCCTTGTCTGGCGGCATGGTGGTGTGGGGCTCGGCACCGGGCGGCCTGCTGCTGCTGGCAGCGTTTGCGGTGCATGTCGTGCTGGGATTCTATGCCCTGTGGCGGCGGCGCGATTGGCGCATGCCGTGGACAGACCACGCGCAATGGCTGTTAGCGCTGAGCATTCCGCCGCTGTTGTTCGGTCATGTCTTGGCGACCAGTGTCAGTGCCAGCCTCGGCGGCCTGTCACCCAGCTACGAGCAGATTTCGCTGCTATACTGGCGCGATCGCATTGATTTTGGGGTGCGACAGATCTTCGGCCTGTTGGTGGTCTGGCTGCATGCCAGTGTCGGCATCGTCAATTGGTCGCGCGGATGGGGCGCGGCACAGCGCCATCGCTCGGTGCTGATTGGCGTGCTGATCGCGGTGCCGATCGCGTCCCTGGCCGGAACCGCTGTGATTGCGGCCGATTCGCTGGCGCGCGCGGCGAGCATCGCGCCACAGCCGCCCCTGTCAGCCGCAACCCACGCGCTGCTCGTGCTGCTGCATGAAACCGTGCCGCCCGTGTACGCCGCCGGCGTGCTGCTGTTCCTGGTGGCGTGGGGCTGGCGCTACCGACTGGATCAGCGCCGCGCGGCGATCATCTTGACCTACCCGCAGGGTCGCCAAGTCGCGATCGCACCGGGCACCAGCGTGCTGGAGGCAAGCAGGCGCGCTGGCATCCCGCACGCGCAAGCCTGTGG
>JAAFHH010000480.1 GCA_013297545.1 Alphaproteobacteria bacterium | reverse complement strand
TGAGCGCTGCCTCCAAGGTCCGCAGGATCGCCGGCGGCACGCCGGGCGGTGCGAACAGCCCGTGCCAGACCGAAATCTCACTGCCGCCGAGCTGCAGCTCGCCCGAGGTTGGCAGCTGCGGCAGCTGGGGCAGGCGGCTCGGGCCGGTGACCAGATAGCCCTTCACCGTGCGACCCTGGACGTTGCTGATCGCATCCGCGGTCTGGGCGCAGAACACATCGACATGGCTGCCCATGATGTCGACCATCACGGGGGCCGCGCCGCGGTAGGTGATGAAATCCGGGTTGGTGCCAAGCGCACGGGCGAGCAGCAGGCCGCAGATGTGCGCCCCGCCGCCAAAGCCGCCATGGCCGATGCGGGTGCGATCGCCATCGGCCTTCATCCGCGCGATCAAGGACGCGGCATCGTCGGCTGGGTAGTTCGGCCGGGCGATCACCACGAACGGGCTCTCATTCACGAGACCAATCGGCGCGATGTCGCGGGTGGGGTCGATGTCGATGGTTTTCGAAAACGCCGGTACCGAGCTGAGCGCGATGTTGAAGATCAAGATGGTGTAGCCATCGGGTGTGGCGCGTGCGACCCGGCGCGTGCCGACCATGCCGCCGGCTCCCACCACGTTTTCGACGATGATGCGCTGGCCGAAGCTCTCCCGCATCGCTTCTGCCAGCAGGCGGCCGTAGACGTCCGTCGGCCCGCCGGCCGGCGAGGGCACAACCATGGTGATTTGGCGGGCAGGAAACTCCTGCGCGCCCGCGTGGATCGGCACGGCAGCCCACAGCAGGGCCGCTGCGATCGCCCAAGGTTTTTGCATCGTTGGTTCCTCCCCCCTTTGTCAGCCGAGCGAGCGCACCAGTGCCCCGATCGCCTGGAGTTTTTCATCGGATAAGTAGCCGTAGCGGTTCATGTGCACCCGCCCGCCAGCGCCAACAAAGGCACCCGCCAGACGGCGCATCATGTCATCCACCGGGCCGTAGCCGTGGGCGAGCGCCCAGAACGGCGAGCGCGTCACCCCGACCCGGGCAGCCTTCAGCTTGGCCAGGATCGTTGCGTCATCAGCCGGGTGCCATTCATCGGGTTCCGGGTAGCGCACGCTATCCGCACTCACGACAGGAGCCGACGCGAAGCCGAGTGCGCGGCGTGCGAGGTCGAGCGCTGGCAGCAGATCCATGCCGACGGCGGCGGCAATCGCCTCGCCATAGGCCCGCTGCATCATCGGCCAGTGCATGGTGTAGAGCTTGACGCCCAGCTCCGCCCCCAAGCCATCGAGTGCTGCCAGATCAAAGCCGGACAAGCGGTTGAGTGGCGGCGGGAAGCCTTGCAGGTAGACCTTCATCCGGCCGCCCGACGCCTGGCGCACGGTTTCCATCAAGAAGCGCGCGTGGTCGGTCGCAAGCGCTGCCCGGTAGTCAAAGAACCGCGTGAGGCTGAGGCGCGCCAGGCTCTCCTCGTCGACACCACCCGGTCCCAAGGTATCGACCAGCAGCTGCAACGCTGCCGGCACATCCAGGCTGAGCGCTCGGATCTGGCGGCGCATATCCTCCACATCGAAGCCAGCACGCTGGCCGAATGCCAGCGCGTGTGGGCTGAAATCGAACAGCAGGCTCGCGGGCGCGTAGGGCGGGTATTCCGGCCAATCGAAGCGGAACGCGTCGAGGTCCGGGTACTGGTCGACCAGATCTTGAATGAGGGCGGCCATGTACTGCCGCAGGGCGGGGGAGGCGAGCGAGAGGTTCGCATCGACTCGCCCGGGTGCCGGCACCCCGAACGCGGTTAAGGGTTCATCTTCGGCGAGCGCCTGGCGCCACTGCACCCGGTAGGCCGGCGGCGCCGCCGCCATCAGCTGGAACTGGGTTTCGACCCCGGCACGCTTGCACGCCGCCAGGAACGCACCAACACACGCACCCTCCCGCTTGGTCAGATCCTGGTCGGGCGGTGGCACGTAGAGCCCGCCCGTATAGAGTGCCCGGTTCGGCGTGAAGCTGGGTGCGGATCGGACATAGAGGGCCGTCTTGCCCCACAGGGCGCGGTCGAGCGTGCGCACCCCGCCGGCACCGGCATCGGCTGGTGGCTCGCGCGCGCCCGTTGCCTCATCGGCGGGCTCCAGCACGGACGGGGTGGTGCAGATCGCCCGCGCTCCAGCGACGCCGGCGACGGTGTCGAGCACGCGGTTCACCCCCTCCACCTGCACGAATTCCGGCATCACGGTCATGCCGAGGAGGGGGAGCATCTGAGCCATCATGGTGCCGCCAAGTAAGGGTGACCGTCGCTCGCAAGCGCCGCGAGGAAGCGGTGGTTGATGCCAAGGTGATCGGCCATCGCGGCATGCGCGCCAGCCGGATCAGCGGCGGCCACGCAGCCCAGAATCCGCCGGTGGTCCGCCACCGCCTGATCGAGCGTGGTGGTGGCCGCGACCATCAGGTGGTGCAGCCGTTCCAGTTGGGAGCGCGCTTGATCGACACAGCTCCACATCAGCGAAAAGCCTTGGGCTGCGAACAAGGTGCGGTGGAAGCGTTCATCCCAGGCGTAGGCCCGGTCCGTATCGCCATCGCGCAGCGCCTGTTCGTGGGCGAGGACCGCGCGATCAAGCTCCGCCACCACCGCCGGATCGGGCGCTGTGGCGGTGCGCGCGGCGACGTCGCATTCCAGCAACTCGCGGAGCAGCAAGGCTTCGGACAGCGCGGCCAAGCTCATGGGTGCCACCGCAGCACCGATGTTCGGGTAGATCACCACCAGCCGTTCGGCCGCCAAGCGCTTCATCGCCTCGCGCACCGGCGTGCGGCTGACCCCGGCGCGGCCAGCGATCTCTGGTTCGGACAGCGCCTCCCCCGGCTTCAAATCAAGCCGCAGGATCGCCTGGCGCAGCGCCCGGTAGACTTGTTCCGGTGCGGGCAGCAGCCGGTCGACCGGGATCGGGTCGCGGGTGTCGATCGATCGCGTGGCACTCGGGCGCGGCATGGGGCGACGCTACGCCCAGCGCGAAGGGTCGTCAAGAACCAGTATACCGGTATTCTGGATCACGCCGCGCGGGCG
>JAAFHH010000479.1 GCA_013297545.1 Alphaproteobacteria bacterium | reverse complement strand
GCCGGGGCACTCGAAGCCGCCAAGGCCGAAGCGGACGCGGCCAATGCTGCGAAGTCGAGCTTCCTGGCCGCCATGAGCCATGAAATTCGCACGCCGTTGAATGGCGTGATCGGCTCGCTCGAACTGTTGCGCTTCACCACGCTTGCGCCGGAGCAGGCGGACTGCGTCGACACGGCCGAGGCGGCCGCCCAAACCCTGCTCGGCATTCTGGGCGATGTGCTCGACTTCTCGAAGATTGAAGCCGACCGGATTGAGATCGAGCGGATCGAAGCCGATCCGGCCGAAATCGTCGATGATGTGGTGCAGCTGATCCGGCCGCGCGGCGTGCAAAAGCGCTTGGACGTCAAGCTGGTGGTCGGTGGCGGCGTGCCGCAGCGCGTGCTGGTCGACCCCTTCCGGCTGCGCCAAGTGATCATGAACTTCGCCTCCAACGCCGTGAAGTTCACGGCTGACGGCGCGATTGAGCTCTCGGTCCAGCAGATCGGTGAGGATCGCCTGCGCTTTGAGGTGATCGACACCGGCGTCGGCTTCAATCCCGCGAAGGCAGACAGTCTGTTCGATGCCTTCACCCAAGAAGACCGTTCGACCAGCCGGAAGTTCGGCGGCACGGGTCTTGGCCTCGCGATCTCCAAACGCTTGATCGGCCTGATGGGCGGGGAGATCGGCTGCAATGCGATCGAAGGGGCGGGATCGATCTTCTGGTGCGAGGTGCCGGCCCCTGCGCGCGGCGATCCCCGTGCCTTGCCGGAGCTTGCCGGCCTTTCAGCCCTGGTGATCGAGCCGGAAGCCGCGCGCGGTCGCCAAGCGCTGGCCGCAGCGGGTGTTGCAGTCGAAAATGTGGAAAGCCTGCGCGACGTCGGGCGTGCGTTGCGCGCGGCGATGACCCAGCGCCGCCGATTCGATATGATTGCGATCGACGCCCGGTTGATTGGGGCCGATGTCGCGGCGTTCGCGGCTGCCGTCTCGGGCTATGGCGCACCGATCCTGGTGCTGGATTGGCAGGGGCAACTGGCGCTGCGCCTGGCAGCTCTGCGTCACGGGCTGTTCGCCGTCGCGTTGGGGGAGCGTACGGCCAGTGCGCTGCGTCTGGTCCACGCAGTCGGTGTCGCGTCCGGCCGGTTGGCGGCGCAGAGGCGCGCCCAGCGCACGGCCGGGCCGGATCTGCCAGCCTACCACAGTGTCGCAAACCAGTTACCAGTGCTGGTGATCGACGACACGCCGATGAACGTCGTGATCGCGCAGCGCCAGTTGGCCCAGATGGGGTTGGTGCCGGACACCGCGGTTGACGGCCGCGAGGGGCTCGAGAAAGCGATGGCGCGGCACTACGCGATCATCCTGGTCGATGTCTCGATGCCGGAAATGGACGGCTTTGAATTCACCCGCCGCTACCGGGCGTTCGAAGCCGGTCGGGCCGACTGGCCGCGCGTACCAGTGGTGGCGGTCACCGGCAACGCGCTCGATGGCGACGAGCAGGCCTGCCTGGACGCCGGCATGGACGCTTACACCACCAAGCCCGTGCAGATCGAACGCTTGGCGCAGATGCTGAAACGCTTTCTGCCACCACCCGAGGGAGTGGCGTCGCGCCCAACCCTGCGGCCGGTCGCACCATCTCCACCGCCGGCGCGCACGCTTGCCGAAGCGGACGTGCCCGCGGTCGACATGGATCAGTTCATCCAAACCATCGGCATGGCGGATTCCGTGATGATCCGCCAGTTGCTGGAGTTTTTCGTCGAAAGCTTTGTCGACATTCTGGATCGGCTGGGCGCGGCCATCGTGCAGCGCAACCGCGCCGAGGTCGAAGCCGCCGCCCACGCTGGCAAAGGCTCAGCGCGCAGTGCGGCCGCGATTGCGCTCGGCGATATTCTGGCCGATGTCGAACACGAGGCCATGACGGCGTCCTGGGACTATCTCAGCCAGCAGGCCGGTGCGGCGCACAGCGCCTATATGAATGTCCGCCGCTACGTCGCGGCCCTGTCGGCACGGAGTGCCGCGTGAGCCTCGGCGGGCGCGAAATCCTGATCGTCGATGATGAACCGTTCAGCCGGGCGATCATCCACACGATCCTGCGCGAACTCGGCGTTGGCTTCATCCACCAGGCGCGCAACGGCGCCGATGCGGCCGAACTGCTGGTGCAGCAGGCGACGATCGATTGCGTGGTGGCGGACTTCAACATGCCGATCGTGAACGGCTTGCAGCTGTTGAAAGGCATCCGCACCGGCTTTCGCGGCCTGCAGCCCGGCACGCCGATGGTGATGCTGACTGGGAACGCGGATGCGTCCCTGGTGGGCGCCGCCATGGCGCTCGACGTTAACGGCTTCATCGTCAAACCGGCCTCGGCTGCGGCCATGAAAGCGCGCCTGGAGGCGGTGTTCGGCGAGCCGTTCCACCCGCGCTCCCCCCAGCACTACGCCAAGGTCGCGATCGGCCGCGCGGCTGCAGCGGCGCACGATGTCCAGAAAACCGCCTCGATGCGCCAAGTCCGCCTGGACATGGTGCCGGAGGGGGCGGTGCTCGCCAAACCGTTTTCCATCGATGGGGTGCCGGTGCTGCAAGCGGGCGTGCCGCTCAGCCGGCGCATGATCCAACAATTGGCCGAGCTGGCAGCAATGCCGGGGGCCGAGCCAACCGCGTGGCTGAAGGTGTGAGATGACGCCGAAGGAACCGGCTTTTGACGGCAAGACCGTGCTGATCGTCGATGACGAGCGGTTCTCTCGCACCTTGATGCGGGAAATCTGCACGCAGCTTGGCTTTTTCCGCATTCTGATGGCGGAAAACGGCCAGCAAGCGCTGGAACAGGTTCGGTCGACTGGGGTCGACATCGTCCTCTCGGACCTCGCGATGCCGGGGATGGATGGCTTGCAGCTGCTGGAGGCACTCCGCGCGGGCAACGGCAACCCGAACGACTCGGAAGTGCCAGTCGTGTTCCTGACCGGCGCTGCGACCGAAGCCATGCTGCGGCGCGCCATGGTGGTGGGCGTTGATCGCTGCATCGCCAAGCCGCCCTCGATCGAGCGAGTGCGGCGCAGCCTCAAGAG
>JAAFHH010000047.1 GCA_013297545.1 Alphaproteobacteria bacterium | reverse complement strand
CCGCTTGGTGGGTCAGCCAGCACACGATGCCGCGACCTGCACCGACCCGACCCACGACCACAGCCATGATCAGGCTCATGACCACGGGCATGATCACGGCCATGGCCATCACGACCACGGCCACGGGGCCACTGATACCGGCAACGGCCTGCCGCCCGGTTTGTGGATCGCCGGCGTGGTCGCTGGTGCGACGCTGCTGGTCTGGCTCGCGATTGTTTTCGCTTGAGGGTGGACGCCCCCCCCGGTCTGTGCGCTAAGCTCTAAAGGGTCGCTGGAGGGAGCGACGAAACCTTAACAAGATCAATAGCCTGGCTTAACCAGGCCGCTCCCATAGGCGCTTACGTCGACACGTTTGTCCGATTGGGAGGATAGGGTCTATGCAGGTATCCGTTTCGCTGACCGTCAACGGCAAAGCCGTTACGGCCGCTGTCGAGCCACGCACCTTGTTGGTGCAGCTGTTGCGAGAGCACCTCGAACTCACCGGAACCCACGTCGGCTGCGACACCAGCCAGTGTGGTGCCTGCGTTGTCCATGTCGATGGCGCCAGCGCCAAGTCGTGCACCCTGTTGGCGGTGCAGTGTGATGGCACGTCGATCACCACCATCGAAGGTTTGGCCAAGGATGGCGTGCTGCATCCGATGCAGGAAGCCTTCCGCGAGCACCACGGCCTGCAGTGCGGCTTCTGCACACCCGGCATGGTGATGAGTGCGGTTGATCTGCTGCAGCACAACGCCAAGCCCAGCGAGACCGAAATCCGCGAGTGGCTGGAAGGCAACATCTGCCGCTGCACCGGCTATCACAACATCGTCAAAGCGGTGCAGCACGCCGCCCAGCAGATGGGGGGCTGAGCGATGCCCGATGCACCCTCGAACTATCAGATCGGCGCCAGCGTCAAGCGGCGCGAAGACCTGCGCTTCCTGACCGGCAATGGCAACTATACGGACGACATTAATCGTCCGGGCCAGCTCTATGCCTATATCCTGCGCTCCACCCAGGCACATGCCGAGATCGTCTCGATCGACACCAAGGCCGCGCGCGCCATGCCCGGCGTGGTGACGATCTACACCGGCGCCGATATGGCAGCCGACGGTATCGGCGGCCTGCCCTGCGGCTGGCAGATCCATTCCAAGGATGGCTCACCAATGGTGGAGCCCTCGCACCCGCCGATCGTCGTCGATCGGGTGCGGCACGTGGGCGACAATGTCGCCGTTGTGATCGCCGATAGCTTGGCGCAAGCGAAGGACGCGGCCGAGGCAATCGCGATTGACTACAAGGCGCTGCCCGCCGCCGTGTCGGTCACCGCCGCCGTCGCACCCGGTGCGCCGTTGGTGTGGGACACTGCACCCGGCAACCAGTGCTACGACTGGCATCTGGGCGACAAGGCCGCGACCGAAGCCGCGTTTGCAGCCGCCAAGACCATCGCCAAAGTGGACATCGTCAACAACCGGCTGATCCCGAACGCGATGGAGCCGCGCGCGGCCCTTGGCGATTTTAACCCGTCGAGCGGCGAGTACACGCTGTTCACGACGTCCCAGAACCCGCACGTGATCCGGCTGTTGATGGGCGCGTTCGTGCTGAAGCTGCCGGAACACAAGCTGCGCGTCGTCGCCCCCGATGTCGGTGGCGGCTTCGGCTCTAAGATTTACCACTACGCCGAAGAAGCGATCTGCACCTGGGCGGCCGGCAAGCTGAAGCGCCCGGTGAAGTGGACCGCGGAGCGCACGGAAAGCTTCATGACCGACGCGCATGGCCGCGACCACGTCACCCATGCTGAAATGGCGATGGATGGCGAGGGCCGCTTCCTGGCTTTACGCGTCTCGACCAAGGCCAACATGGGCGCGTATCTGTCAACCTTCGCGCCGGCGGTGCCAACCTACCTCTACGGCACCTTGCTGGCCGGCGTGTACAAGACGCCCGCGATTTATGTCGAAGTGCAGGCGGTGTTCACCAACACCACACCGGTGGACGCCTACCGCGGTGCTGGCCGGCCGGAAGCGACCTTCCTGCTGGAACGCTTGGTCGACGAATGCGCCCGCGTGACCGGCATCGACCGGGCCGACATTCGCCGGCGCAACTTCATCGCGGCCGATGCATTCCCGTACCAGACGCCGGTCGCCCTGCAGTACGACAGTGGCGACTATCAGGGCTGCCTCGACGCCGCACTCGCCGCACACAACTACGCGGGCTTCCCGGCCCGCAAGGCCGAGAGCGAAAAGGCCGGCAAGCTGCGCGGCATTGGGCTTTCGACCTACGTTGAGGCCTGCGGCATCGCGCCGTCGGCCGTGGTCGGCTCGCTCGGTGCGCGCGCTGGTCTGTTCGAAGTCGGCAAGGTGCGCGTGCACCCGACCGGGTCGGTCACGGTGTTCACCGGCACCCACAGCCACGGCCAGGGCCACGAGACGACGTTTGCGCAAGTGGTCGCCGATGCCCTCGGCGTTGGCATGGACCAGGTCGACATTGTGCATGGCGACACGGCGAACGTGCCGTTCGGCATGGGTACCTACGGCTCGCGCTCGCTTGCCGTTGGTGGCTCCGCGATCGTGAAGGCGTGCGATAAGATCGTCGCCAAGGCCAAGAAGATCGCCGCCCACTTGCTGGAAGCCGCGGAGGCGGACATCGAGTTCAAGGACGGCATGTTCAAAGTGGCGGGTACGGACCGGCAAAAGGCGCTGGCGGAAATCTCGCTCGCGGCTTACGTGCCGCACAACTACCCGATCGACGAGTTGGAACCGGGCCTGGAAGAAACCGCGTTCTATGATCCGAAGAACTTCACCTTCCCTGGCGGCACCCACATCTGCGAGGTCGAGATCGACCCGGAGACCGGCGTCACCCGGGTCACGCAGTTCACGGCCGTCGACGATGTCGGCCGGGTGATCAACCCGATGATCGTCGAAGGCCAGGTCCATGGCGGGCTTGCCCAAGGCATCGGCCAAGCGCTGTTGGAACAGTGCGTGTACGACGCCGCGGGCCAGCTGCTCACGGGCTCGATGATGGATTACTGCATGCCGCGCGCCGATGACTTGCCGTTGTTTTACGTCGGCCAGCACACCACGCTGTGCACGCACAATCCGCTCGGCGTGAAGGGCTGCGGCGAAGTGGGGGCGATCGGCTCACCACCGGCGGTGATGAACGCCGTCATTGACGCGTTGAAGGGCTATGGTGTCACCAACATGGATATGCCAGCGACACCGGAAAAGGTGTGGCGCGCTGTGCAATCCGGCCGCAAGCACTAAGGGGAGACGGGTCGATGTACGCATTCACCTACCAAAAGCCGACCACGATCGCCGCTGCAGTCGCAGCCCTCGGCGCAGACGCGGATGCCAAGCCGGTTTCCGGCGGCCAAACGCTGATCCCAACCCTAAAGCAGCGTCTGGCGGCACCGACCGCGCTGGTCGACCTCGCCAAGATCCCGGAACTTGCTGGGATTACGGTTGCGGGCGACACGCTCACCATCGGTGCCATGACCCGCCACGCCACCGTCGCTGACAGCGCGGACGTGAAGCGGCTGATCCCGGCGCTGGCAGCCCTTGCCGAAGGCATCGGCGACCCGCAGGTGCGCAACCGCGGCACCATCGGCGGCTCGATCGCCAACAACGACCCGGCCGCCGACTATCCGGCCGGCTGCCTCGGGTTGGGGGCGACCATCGTCACCAACCGGCGTGAGCTCGCGGCCGACGCGTTCTTCACCGGCATGTTCTCAACTGCGCTGGATGATGGCGAGTTGGTGACGGCGGTGAAGTTCACCAAGCCGAAGCGTGCCGCCTACGTGAAGTTCCCCAACCCCGCCTCGCGCTACGCCATCGTCGGCGTGTTCGTGGCGGAAACCGCAGGCGGCATCCGCGTGGCGGTGACCGGGGCGGGAGCCGGCGTGTTCCGCGCGACGGCGTTGGAAGCAGCGTTGGCGTCGAAGGGCTTTGCGGCTGCGTCGCTGGACGGGGTTGCGGTCTCGGCCGACGGCCTCAACAGCGATATACACGCCAGTGCAGAGTATCGCGCGCATCTCATCACCGTGATGGCGAAGCGGGCGGTGGCGGCGGCTGGGTGAGGTTAGGAGATTCCCGACGCTACGGCACACGCTAGCGTCGGGAGTTCCATCGTGGGGGAGAGAATGCCAAAAATTGAAGGCCTCAGTGTTGAAAACTACAGGTGCTTAAAAAACATAACACTTGGCCGTAAGAGTGTTAAAAGCGCTGCAGACGCTTTGACACCAATTTCTGTCGTGATTGGGAAAAACGGGACTGGGAAAAGTACTCTGTTTGATGCTTTCGGATTCTTAGCTGATGCTATCAACGTAGGAGTTGATAATGCATGTAACATGCGAGGTAGAGGAGGTTTTAAGCGTCTACGCACCGCCGGATCAACCGGACCAATTTCATTCAAGGTATACTATCGAGAAAGCGCAGCGTCACGGCCCTTTTTATACAGTCTGTCTATCGACCTTGACGACACTGGTCGCGTATCAATTTTGCGCGAGTCTCTGAAACAAGCTGGCTTGAGTCGCAGCGGACAACAAGCAGTACAATTCCTTGATCGTCACAGCGGAAATGAAACAGCGCTAGTAGACAGTTACACAGTCGAAGCCAATGCGGCCCGGAAATCGATCCCGGAAACGGTGTTTCCTTCGGATAAACTCGCGATCGCAACGCTTGGGTATCTAAGAGATCACCCGCGGGTGATAAAGTTCCGAGAGTTTTTAGAACACTGGTACCTCTCATACATTTCACCATCAGCAGCTCGAGGCGTGGTCGATGCCGGAGCCGAGTCGACTCTGACCTTATCTGGTAGCAATGTTGGGAATGTATTACAGTATCTTCAACAACAACACCCAAACCGGCTTGCGCAGCTTATGAAAACCGTTACCCGCTTTCTGCCCGGAATTCATAAAATTGCCACCAAAGAAACCATAGATGATCGACTTGTTATTCAATTCAACGAATCAAAATTTCAGGACGCTTTTTTAGCACAACAAATGTCGGACGGCACCTTAAAGCTGTTTGTTTATCTTGTGCTATTGTTTAAACCAAATCGACCAGATTTTATCTGTATTGAAGAACCAGAGAATGGACTTTACCCAGATCTGCTTGGCGCATTAGCTGATGCGTTTCGCTCACAGACAGATTCAGATGAGCGATCGCAGATTTTTGCAACGACCCACCAGCCTCTATTCTTAGATAACTTCACCTCTTCTGAGGTCTGGGTCCTGGACAAAGATCCAAAGACAGGGTTCTCAGGTATAAAGCGGGCACGCGACTTTCTAAGCGTCACCGAATTGGAGAAGGAAGAGTTTGGACTCGGCAGTCTCTGGCTTAACAACTATTTCCAAGCATAAAACGATGCGCATCCGGATCTTGGTCGGAGATAGTTCTACCAGAGTACTTGTAGAGGCATTGCTTTCTAAGATCACGGCAGCGCCAGAATTTACATTTGATGTCCGCCTTTATGGCGAAAAGCGAGTGGGCCAGATGTCGCGGAAAAAGGGGACTGGGACTACGCTCTTTCGTCACGCTGACCAGCTTTGCGCTGCTCTGCCACCAAGTATTTGGCATCATTTTGCCGCCATTATCGTAGTTGCAGACGCAGATGACAAGGATTGTCGCAAACTCAAGGCCGAAATAGTAAGCAGTGTTTCACGCCAAAACCCACCTCACGATCGTGTCTTGGTTCGGATCGCAATTGAGGAAACTGAGGCCTGGCTGATGGGCGATCAGGCCGCTATTGCTAAAGCGTACCCGGGCACTATTCGCCGTTTCCAGCTCGCCAGATATAAACAAGACAGCATCTGTCAGACTTGGGAGACCCTGGCCAAGATTATTGACCCAGCACAAACGTTAATCTATCCCGCGGCTGGTGAAGCAAAACGCAGGTGGGCACAAGACATTGCACCGCACATGGACGTTGACGCGAACAAGTCTCCGAGCTTCCAGGCGTTTCGCGATGGCGTTCGCCGCCTCGTCAACAGCCTGAGTGCGGCCTAACCCTACTCCGCCCCACCCACCCGGGCCGCCAGCGACGCCTCGAGGAACGAATGAATATCCCCATCGAGCACCGCGCCCGCGTTGCCGATTTCCACCGATGTCCGCAGATCCTTCACCATCTGGTAGGGCTGCAGCACGTAGGAGCGGATTTGGTGGCCCCAGCCATTGTCGCTCTTGCTGTCGGCTTCCGCTTGGGCCAGCGCTTCGCGCTTTTGCAGCTCGGCTTCGTACATCCGCGCTTTTAGCATCTGCATGGCGATCGCGCGGTTGCGGTGTTGGGAGCGGTCTTGTTGGCAGGAGACCACGATGTTGGTCGGGATGTGCGTGATGCGGATCGCACTTTCGACCTTGTTGACGTGCTGGCCGCCGGCCCCGGAGGAGCGGAACGTGTCGATCCGCAGGTCTTTTTCCTGGATGTCGATCTCGATCGAATCATCGACCACCGGGTAGACCCAGGCGGAGGCAAAACTCGTGTGGCGGCGTGCTTGGCTGTCGAAGGGGGAAATCCGCACCAGCCGGTGCACACCGCTTTCGGTCTTCAGCCAGCCGTACGCGTTCTCGCCGATGATCTTGAGGGTGCAGGATTTGATGCCGGCTTCTTCGCCCGGACTTTCTTCCAGATACTCGACCTTGAAGCCGCGCCGTTCGGCGTAGCGGGTGTACATGCGCGCCAGCATCGCACCCCAATCCTGCGCCTCCGTGCCGCCCGCACCGGCGTGGACTTCGAGGTAGCAATCGTTCGCATCCGCCTCGCCCGAGAGCAGGGATTCAAGCTGCAACAGGCCGGTGCGCCGCTGCAAATCGGCCAGCGCCTTTAGGCCTTCGGCGACGGTGTCCTCGTCGCCCTCGGCCTCGCCCAGTTCGACCAGGGTCGCAGCATCGTCGACCTCGCGTTCGATCGCGCGCACCCGGCCGACCGAGCGTTCAAGTTGGGTTTTCTCGCGCAGCAACGCCTGCGCCTTGCCGGCATCGTTCCACAAGTCCGGGCTGTCGGCGGCAGCGGCCAACTCCGCCAGGCGCGCAGACGCTTTGTCCCAGTCGAGCGAGCGGCGCACCAGACCGAGGGCTTGGGCAATCGCAGCAGTGGCAGCTTCAGCTTCGGCGCGCATGGTTCAGTGTCTCGGGGTCAGCAAACGGTTCCAGGCCGGGGGTGATAGCGCAAGCGCTTCCCCTCAGTAAAGCCCGCCGACCCCAGCACCGCCGGTGCTGGTGGGGGGAGCTGCCCCGCTGGTCCCCGCTTGCAGGGGCGGGCGTTGGCCGGCCACCGGCTCCGTGCCTGGCTTGAACGCCTCCATGATCGCCTTGGCGTCGTTGGCGCTGGCGAGTTCGCCCGTCTCTGGATTGATGCGCACCAGCCGCACGCCCGGCGGCACGCGGAACGGCGGAACGGTGCGGTTCCTCAGCGCGTTCGCCATGAAGGCCTGGAACACCGGTGCGGCCGTCCGGCTGCCACCCTCGCCCCGGCCCATGTGGCGCGGCGTGTCGAAGCCGATGTAGACGCCAACGGCGAGGTCCGGCGTGAAGCCAACGAACCAGGCGTCATTCTCATCATTGGTGGTGCCGGTCTTGCCAGCGAGTGGTTGGCGCAAGGCCGCCCCAATGGCGCCACCGGTGCCGCGCTGGACGACGCCCTGCAGCATGGCGACCATCTGGTAGGCCGTCGCGGGATCGACCACCTGGTCGCGCGTGTCCGCAATGCGCGGCGGTGCCGCGCCCTGCAGCTGATCGGCATTGCAGCCGGTGCAGGCGCGTTCATCGTGGCGGAACACCGTGCGGCCTTCGCGGTCCTGCACCCGGTCGATCACCGAAGGCGTGATGCGCTTGCCGCCATTCACCATCATGGCGTAGCCCGTGGTCATGCGCATCACCGTGGTCTCGGCAGCACCCAAGGACATCGACAGCACCGGCTGCATGCGGTCGACGATGCCAAAGCGCTGGGCGTAGTCCACCACCTTGTCCATGCCGATCGCCTCGGCCATGCGCACGGTCATCAGGTTGCGCGATTGCTCCATGCCGACGCGCATGGGAATCGGGCCATAGAAGCGTTCAGAGTAATTCTGCGGCCGCCAGCGCTGGCCCGGGCCGGTGTCGACGACGAACGGCGCGTCCAGCACGATCGAGTTCGGCTGAAAGCCGTTGTCGAGGGCCGCCATGTACACGAACGGCTTGAACGACGAGCCGGGCTGGCGCTGGGCCTGGGTCGCGCGGTTGAACTGACTGACCTCAAAACTCCAGCCGCCGGACATCGCGAGCACGCGGCCCGTGTGCGGGTCCATCGCCACCAAAGCACCGCCGACATCGGGGATCTGGCGCAGACCAAAGGTGTTTGGCGGGTAGGCTGTGCGGTTGTCTTCCGTGCGCTGCACGGGTTCCACCAGCACAAGATCGCCCACACCGAACACATCGCTTGGCCGGCGCGGCGGGTTGCCGACCCGCTGTTCAGGCTGCCAGGGCCGCGCCCAGGCGAGTTCGGTCATCGGGATGCGGCCGGTGGCACCGTCAGCGCCCTGAATGCCGATCTCCGCGTGCTGTTCGGTTAGCGCCAGCACGACGGCAAGCCGCCAGGGTGCGATACCGGGCGGGGTTTGCACGCCGGCCAGCCGGCGCTGCCAATCCGGCTGGTTCGGCCGCTGGATCAAGTCCTTCGCCATCGGGCCACGCCAGCCGTGGCGGCGGTCGTAGGCGATCAGGCCACCGCGCAGCGCTTGATCGGCAAACACCTGCAGCTCGGGGTCGAGGCTCGCGCGCACTGACAGGCCACCCTTCAGCACGGCTTCCTCGCCAAAGCGGGCGATCAGCTGACGGCGCACTTCTTCGGTGAAGTAGTCCGCGCGGGCCATTTCTTCAGCATCGCGCCGGCGCACTTGGATCGTCTCCGCCCGCGCGGCTGCCGCTTGCTCGGGCGAGATGTGGCCATCCTCGCGCATGCGTTCGATCACATAGTCGCGCCGCTCGCGCGCCCGATCGGGGAACTGCACGGGGTCGTAGTTGTTCGGCGCTTTCGGCAAGGCCGCGAGGAACGCCGTCTCGCCGATGGTCAGTTGGTCGAGCGGCTTGTTGAAATAGTTGAGCGCTGCCTGCGCCACGCCATAGGACCGGTAGCCCAGAAAAATCTCATTGAGATAAAGCTCTAGCACCCGATCTTTCGACAGCACTTGATCCATCCGGTAGGCGATGATCGCCTCGCGCACCTTGCGATCGAAGGAGCGTTCGTTGGTCAACAGCATGTTCTTGACCACCTGCTGGGTGATCGTCGAGCCGCCAATCATCGACCCGCCATCGGTCACCGCGCGCAGGTTCTGCACGACAGCGCGCGCGATCGAAATCGGGTCAACGCCCTGGTGCTGGTAGTAGTTCTTGTCTTCGGCGGCGATGAACGCCTGCTTCACGCGTGCTGGAATCGCGCGGTAGGGCACGAAAATCCGCCGCTCGGCTGCGAACTCCGCCATCAGGCGCCCGTCAGCGGCGTGGACGCGGGTGGTCGTGGGCGGCTGGTAGTCCCGCAAGGTCTCCGGATCCGGCAGATCCCGGGCGTAATACTGATAGCCCGCATACAGGCCGGCCGCACTGAGCGCGCCGAGCAGGATGATGGTCACCAGCAGACCGAACAGGAAACGGGGCATGGGAGTGGGGGCCTTCGCGCGAACTGCCGAGCACCCTACTCAATCGCCAAAATTACGTCCACTTAACGGCGCGCGACCGCGGTTGCGCCGTCGAAATGGCGCTCGATCGAGGTCGCGATACCGGTCGCCAAACGCAGACGTTGGGCCGGGTCGGCCAAGCGCCTGGCGTCTTCGCGATTCGACAAGTAGCCGAGTTCAATCAGCACGGAGGGCACGTCTGGTGCCGTCAGCACCGCGAGGCCGGCAAAGCGGTGGGGCTGCGGCAGGGTCGGCACGTCGGCCGCGCGCATCTGTCGCACCAGGGTTTGGGCGAAGCGGGCGGATGCGTTCAGCGTATCGCGCTGCGCCAAGTCGATCAGGATCGAGCGCAGCTCGCCACTGGCGCTGCCCATATCGACACCGGCGATGCGGTCGGACCGGTTTTCACGCTGCGCCAAGGCTTCGGCTTCGCGGTCGGAGGCTTGTTCGGACAAGGTATAGACCGACAAGCCGGTCACGCGCTGATCACCCTGCAAACTGTCGGCATGGATCGAGACGAATAGTTCCGCACCGGCCCGGCGCGCGATGTCCACTCGGTCGCGCAGGCGGACGAACACATCGCTGTCCCGGGTCATCACGACCCGGTAGCGGCCAGTCGCTTCCAACGCATCGCGCACGTCGCGGGTGACGGCCAAGGTGATGGTTTTTTCCTGCTGGCCGGTGATCGTGCTGACGGCACCGGGGTCGATACCGCCGTGCCCGGCATCCAGCGCGACAACGCGCCGCGTGTCGCGCGGTGCGCGCGGCGGAATCGCCAGCACGACCTCTCGGCCCTGCTGGCGCGCTGATCCCGGCGGCGACGGCGCTGCGGGCGGAGGACCTGCAGGCTGTATCTGCGACGGATGTGCCGTCGCCGCCGGAGCGCGTTGCGCGGCTGGCTCTGGACCACGCAACAGGGGTACCGGCGGCGGCGCGGCTGCGGGCGGAGGCACCGCAGCCTGACGGTGCGACGGTTGTGACGCCGCCGCCGGTATCGGTGGGGCAGCCGCGGTGCGCGCGGGCTGCTGAACAGAAGGTGTGGTGGCCGTCTGGCCGCCACGACCTGGTCGGCTTTGCGGGGCGAGGTCGATCAGCAACCGGAAGCCCGTGCCGTCGGCTTGGCGCACCCACGACGTGCTGACAATGTCGACCGGTTGGTGCAGGCCCAGCACGATGCGGCCGTCACGGGCATCGATTTGACGGATCAAGCCGCGACCCGCTGGTGGCCGGCCGCGCCAGCGGCCACCTGGCAGCTCAATGCTGAGTTCGGTGGCACCGGCTTGCAGGCGCAACGCCTCGCCAACCTGACGATTGAGGTCGGCGATCAGCCGTGTGCGGTCGCCGATGGTGGTGACCGTCACCGCTTCGATGGTCTGCGCCTGCGCCGGAGCGACCACTGACACCAGCGCGATCAGCGCCAGGCAGCAGAGCATCCGAACCCATGTAGCAGCGCCGACGATCACGGCTGACGACCCTCCTCCCGACGATCCTGAGGTGCCACCCCGAGAGGCGGCCTTGGCGTTAGGATCACGCAGCCCGAATCATAATTCAAGTGTTAAATTAGAAATATCTTTTAATGCATTGATTTCGCTAAGTTTATTGCCGGTTCATACGACCTCCTCCGCCATCCCGTCGCCTCGCTCCGGCCTGTGGGAAAGCGCTGGTGGTGGCGCGCATCAGCTTGTATGGTCGACCCGTTCGCCCGTGTTTGACGGTTGGCCTGGCCGCTGATGGGTCGCGCCGGTTGGACCGGGCCTTGTCGCCTCGATCAATGCCGGCCTGCCGGTGGTCGAGGCTGGTTTCAGCAGTGCCGCCGCAATCGGTGGCACGGCATTCGTCATCCCCCTCCCGCGTGGGGTGGCGCCCAGGAGCAGCCTTTCGCGTCGATGACCCACCCTGCCCGCCCTATGACAGTCGCCCCATTCCGCCGCGTGTTCACGCGGCGAGCGATCGCTTTGTCGGGTGGTCAGCGTGCAGCTGCTGCCGGGCCGCGATCCCGCGCTTTTGCCATGCCGTGCGTCAGCCGGCCGCGTTGCGGCCCGCCGATCTCGGCGGAGTTCACGTTCCATGACCAAGCGTATGTTAATCGATGCGACGCATCCGGAGGAAACCCGGGTCGTCGTTCTTTCGGGTAATCGGCTGGAGGAATTCGACCACGAGTTCCAATCAAAAAAGCAGCTGAAGGGCAATATCTACCTCGCCAAGGTGATCCGGGTTGAGCCGTCACTGCAGGCGTGTTTCGTCGAGTATGGCGGCAACCGCCATGGCTTCCTCGCCTTCGGCGAAATCCACCCGGATTACTACCGCATCCCGATTGCGGACCGCGAAGCGCTGCTGGCCGAACAGGCAGCCCAGCGCGACGAGGAAAACGAGGACGGCGTCGAGACGCTCGGCGGCGACGATCTGGAAGAAGTGCGCCCGCGCCGGCGCCAACCGTCCCGGTCCTACAAGATCCAAGAAGTCATCCAGCGCCGCCAGATCATGCTGGTCCAGGTGGTCAAGGAAGAACGCGGCACCAAGGGTGCAGCGCTCACCACCTTCCTGTCGCTGGCGGGCCGCTACTGCGTGCTGATGCCGAACACGCCGCGCGGCGGTGGGGTCAGTCGCAAGATCACCTCGGCGACCGATCGCAAGCGCCTGAAGTCGATCCTCGACGAGCTGGAATTGCCCGATGGCATGGCGGTGATCGTGCGCACAGCCGGCCTC
>JAAFHH010000477.1 GCA_013297545.1 Alphaproteobacteria bacterium | reverse complement strand
AGTTGGCAGACCTGCTGCCGCGCGCGGACTTCATCACCATCCACACGCCGATGACGCCGGAAACCAAGGGCCTGATCGATGCGAAGGCGCTCGCCGCCTGTAAGCCCGGCGTGCGGATCATCAATTGTGCCCGCGGTGGCCTGATTGTGGAGGCCGACTTGCTGGCAGCCTTGGACAGCGGCCATGTCGCGGGGGCAGCACTCGATGTTTTCGCCGTCGAACCAGCGAAGGAAAACCCGCTGTTCGGCCGCGAGACCTTGATCGCGACCCCGCACTTAGGCGCTGCGACCACCGAAGCGCAAGAAAACGTCGCACTCCAGATCGCTGAGCAGATGTCGGACTTCCTGCTGACGGGTGCGGTTTCGAACGCCGTCAACATGCCGTCGGTCACGGCGGAAGAAGCCCCGAAGCTGAAGCCGTATTTGGAGCTCGCAGGATTGATGGGCCGGTTCGCTGGCCAAGTGTTCGCCGAAGCGCTGACCCAGATCACCATCGAATATCTGGGCGATGCGGCCAATATCAACACGCGCCCCGTGACGGCTGCCATGCTGGCGGGTGTGCTGGCGCCGTCGCTCGAGGCAGTCAACATGGTGTCCGCCCCCGCGGTTGCGAAAGATCGCGGCATCAAGCTCGCTGAAACCAAGCGGGCGGAGGAATCCGACTACCAGACCTTGGTGAAGCTGACCCTCCAGGGGGCTGATGGCACCAAGCAGATCGCGGGTACTTTGGTCGCGGGATCGAAGCCGCGGGTGGTGGAAATCCAAGGTGTCGCGCTCGAAGCCTCGGTCGGCCGGCACATGCTGTACCTGCGCAACCGCGACGTGCCCGGCATGATCGGCAAGGTTGGCACGGCTCTGGGGACAGCGGGCGTCAACATCGCCAACTTCCACCTCGGCCGCGCGGGCGCTGGGGCGGATGCCATCCTGCTGGCCGAAGTCGACGAGCCGGTGCCAAGCACGGTCATCGACGCCTTGCGCGCGCTGGATGGTGTCGTGCGAGTGGTAGCGCTGACGTTCTGAACCCTCGCGTCGGTTTAGACTCCCCTCGAGAGCAGCTGCTGGCTGGCGCTTGATCCGTCGGCTGCGGTCGTGCGCCTGGATGGGACCGCGCCGGCCGATCAGCTTTGGCGCCTGCTGTCATTGATCTAGATCAAACATTATTCGGAAAAGCGGATATGCGACGCTGAGTCGCTGATAAGTTCTCATACTTGCTGTAAAGATGTTATCTGAGTAGTGTTTTCGCGACGGAAGCGTTGGAAGTGTTCTTATTTTTCTGGACGTGGAGGGGCCATGCGCATCAACGAACCAGTTACGGATCACGAGATCGAGATGACCGACGGGGAGGTGCTGATCTCCGGCACCGACGCTGGCGGCCGCATCACCTTCGCCAACGATGCCTTCGTGCGCATCTCCGGCTTTGAGCGCGACGAGTTGATCGGCCAACCGCACAATTTGGTCCGGCACCCCAGCATGCCGAAACAGGCCTTCGCCGATATGTGGGCGAGCCTGAAGGCCGGCAGACCCTGGGAAGGGTTGGTCAAGAACCGCACCAAGCAGGGCGATTTCTATTGGGTGTACGCCAACGCGACCCCCGTGGTGGAAGACGGCCAGATTACCGGCTTCGTCTCGATCCGCACCAAGCCGTCGCGTCAGCAGATCGCAGAGATTGAACCGCTCTATGCGAAATGGCGCAATGATCAGCCAACCGGCCTGCGCCTGACCGGCGGCGAACTGCAGGATACCAGCCCGCTCGGCTGGATGCAGCGTAGCTGGTCGAGTGTGCGCGGCAAAATGCTCGTCGGCTTTGCGGCCGTGATGGCGATGGTGATAACGCTCGGCGTGATTGATCTGTATGAACTGGCGAAGTCGCAGGAGCGGATCCGCTCGATCTATGAAGACCGCTTGGTAGCGTCCGATCAGCTGTCGACCCAGCGCTTCTCGCTGAACACCCTCTTGACCGAGGCGGGCTTGACCAGCCTGCAGCCTGCGAGTGCGGCGGAGCGCACAGCCACCGTGCGCGCGCTGTTTGCCCGCGCCCAGCGGGAATGGCAGAACTATCTTGCAACACACAAGACGGAAGAGGACCGGCACCTAATCCAGAGCTACGAGCAGCGCCGAGCAGAGGCAGAGCGCGACGCCATCCAGCCCTTGATCGCAGCGATGGCAGCCGGCGATGCGCCGCGTATCCAAGCCTTGCTCGTTGGCGATGGTGAACGGTTGATCGATGCGGCGATGGAGGGGGTTGGCACGCTGCTGCGACTGCAGGTCGATCTCGCCGCCAAGGAATACCGTGCTGCACAAGCGGGCTACGCGTTTGCCTTCTGGGAAACAGTGGTCCTGCTGATTGGTATCCTGGTCATGCTGGTGGTGATTGCAGCCGCCCTGATGCGCGCAGTTGCGGCACCCCTTGGCCGGTTTGAGGCGGTGTGCAATTCGATCGCCCAGGGCCGGTTCACCGACGACGTGACCCGAGAACGCACGCGCGAATTCATTCGTGCGACCGGGTTGCTGCGGGCACTCCGGGCGCGTCTGGCCTACAACAACCAGGAACGCGCTGACCTTGCACTGGCGGCCGAGGCGGATCGCAAGCGCGTGCTGGTCGATGTCGCCAGTGGCCTTGAGAGCTCGGTGCAGGCGGTGGTCACCCAAGTCAGCACCGCCTCGCGGGAGATCGATGGGATCTCCACCCTCTCGGCGCGGGCGAACCAGGCGGGGTCGGCCCGGTCGATCCAAGTGGCCGACAGTGCCGACAGCACGCGCAGCCGGGTGGCGGAACTGTCCAGTGCGGGCGAAGAGCTGGCCGCCTCAATCGGCGAAATCGGCCGGCAAGCAGACGGCGCTACCGTCGCTGCCCGCGCTGCGGTCGATGATGTCGAGCAATCGAGTGCGGACATCGGCAAGCTCGCGACCGCGGTTGCGGAAATCGGCTCGGTCGCGACCTTGATCGCGGAAATCGCGGAGCAGACCAATCTCTTGGCGCTGAACGCGACGATCGAAGCCGCGCGCGCCGGTGATGCTGGCCGTGGCTTTGCGGTCGTGGCGTCG
>JAAFHH010000476.1 GCA_013297545.1 Alphaproteobacteria bacterium | reverse complement strand
TCGGCTACGACACGCTGGTCGCCGAGGGCGAAGTGCGCGCCGTGCTGGTGAACGGCCTTGAAGTGCAAACCGCTGCGGCGGGTACCGAGGTGCAGCTGGTCGCCAACCAAACGCCGTTCTACGGCGAGTCCGGCGGTCAGCAGGGTGACAGCGGCCGCATCGTCACTAGCTCTGGTGCGGTAATCATCGTGCGCGATACCGCCAAGCACCTGGGCGATGTCCACGCCCATATCGGTATCGTCGACAGCGGCACGGTCGCAGTGGGTGACGCGGCGGAGTTCACGGTCGCGGCTGATCGGCGGATGCGTGTGCGTGCCAACCATTCCGCCACCCATCTGCTGCACGAAGCGCTGCGCCGGCGCTTGGGCGACCATGTCGGCCAGAAAGGCTCGCTGGTCGCAGCCGACCGGCTGCGTTTCGACATCAGCCACCCAAAGCCGATGACGGCTGACGACATCGCGGCGGTGGAGGCGGACGTGAACGAACGCATCCGCACCGCTGCCGCCGTCGGCACCCGTCTGATGACGCCGGACGCCGCGGTCGCCGCCGGTGCCATGGCGCTGTTTGGGGAAAAGTACGGCGATGAAGTCCGCGTCGTCGCCATGGGTGGTGAGGACGAGGGCCGCAGCTATTCCGTTGAGCTCTGCGGTGGCACCCATGTCGCCAACACCGGTGAGATCGGGGTGTTCAAGATCATCAGCGAAAGTGCGGTCTCCGCCGGCATCCGCCGCATCGAGGCGGTGACCGGCATCGGCGCCCTCGATCATTTCGCCCACGAATCGACCCTGCTTCACGAAGCCGCTGGTGCCTTGAAGACCACCGCCGATGACCTGCCGGCCCGCGTCGTCGCGCTGATCGATGAGCGCCGGCGCTTGGAGCGCGAAGTCGTTGATCTGCGCCGCAAGCTCGCAACCGGCGGCGGCGGTGGTGCGGACCAGCGCGAGATCGGCGGCGTCACCGTTGCCCTGCGCCGGCTCGAGGGCGTGCCGGCCCGCGAACTGAAGGGCATGGTCGACGAGATCAAGACGGCGCTTGGCTCCGGCGTCGTAGTTATCGCGGCGGTGGATGAGGGCCGGGTGTCGCTGGTGGTTGGCGTGACGGCCGATCTGACACCCGGCGTCGACGCGGTGCAGCTGGTGCGCGCCGGTGCTGAAGCGCTGGGCGGCAAAGGCGGCGGTGGCCGGCCCGACCTCGCGCAGGCCGGGGGTGCTGATCCGGAACGGATTGATGCAGCCCTTGCCGCGATCGAGGCCGTGCTGGCTCAGCGGGCCGTCGCCGCGTGAGGCGCCATGCAGCGCGCGGCTGAAGCAGATCATGTCCGCGCGCTGCTCGCCCTTCGCCGCGGGGATCGCGCGGCTGCGCGTGCGCTATTGGTGCGCGCCAACACCCTCGCACCAGACGATACGATCATCGCGGCGGATTTGGCGGACCTGCTGTTCACCGATGGAGACCCAGCCGCCGCCTTGACCGCACTGCCGGTGGTGCCGGCGACGGCGACCCACCGGGCAATGCTGCTGCTCGCCCTTGGCCGTCCGGCAGACGCGCTCGCCCTCTATACCAGTCTCGGGGACCTGACCGGTTTGCCGCTGGCGGCGCGAGCCAATGCCGTGCGCGCTCTGGTCGAGACCGGCGCGCTCGATGAAGCGATCGCCCTTGGTCAACCGCTGCTCGACCAGAACGACAGCGAGAGTGCCGCGGCCGTGCGACACACGCTTGCAGTCGCGGGCCAGCGGGCTGAGCGCTGGCCGCTGGTGCTCGCCGTCACCGAGGGGGTCGGTCCCGCATCATCGGCTGACCTGATCTTCGCCCGCGTCGCCGCTTTGATTGCGACCGACCAGGTGGCCGCAGCCGCCCGCCTTGGCGACGATGCTTGTGATCAAGCAATCCAGTACCTCGCTCATGTCCCCCTGGTGCAGGAAGCCCTGCTGACCCGCTGCGATCGGTTTGAAGAGGCAGCGGGTGTGCTGGCCGACCGGTTGCTGCCCGATCCGAAGGCGATGGCGGAGCGCGATCAGGCCTATCACTTCGACCAGATGATCGCGATTGGCCGGGTCACCGTGCCGAACCGCGCCGCCTACGAGGCGCTGTGCACCCGCCCGGCCCCCCACAGCTATCCGCTGGTGCTGCTGTCGGCGGTGCGCGACGAGGTGGATATCATCGAAGGCATGCTGACGTGGCACTTCGCCCAAGGGGTCGATGCGGCGATCGTCATCGACAACGGCTCAGTCGACGGCACCCGCGCGCTGCTGGCGGATCTCAGCCAGCGCTGGCCAATCCTCGTGATCGATCAGCCGGCTGGCACCTACAATCAGGTGCAGTGGCTCACCCGCATGGTGCGTCTGGCCGGCGGGTTGCTGGGCGCTGAGTGGGTCATTCCGGCCGATGCGGACGAGCTGTGGCTGCCGCGCGCGGGCGATCTCAAAGCCGCGCTTGCGCGGCTCACCACAGGGGCGATGGCGGGTGCCAACCAGTTGCAACTGGCAACCGAGCTGGTGGTGCCTGACCGCGCGCGTGGGCTCGGCGCGGCCTTCAAGCCGCTCGAAGAAACCTTGGTGGTGCATCGCCCACTCGGCGATTTTGGCTACCAGTATGCTGAGGCGGAAAAACGCCTGCAGCCCTACCTCACCCAGTGGCGCAAGTGCTGGCTGAAGGTGGCGGACACGCGGCTGGTCGGCATGGGCAACCACTACGCCCTGATGACCGCACCGCGGGTTGGCTACGGGGCGGACGCCGTCTGCCGGCACTACCACACCCGCAGCTTTGCGCACCTTGAAGCCAAGGTGCGCCGGGACGTGCAGGCCGCCAGCAACAGCGACCGTCATGCCCAGGGTGTGATCGCGGGGCAGCTCAGCGCCTTTGCCGCCCACGCCGAGAGTGCCGCTGCGGCGATCTATCATCGGCGCACCTGGCCAAACCCGGTGTACGCGTATTTCCTCGAATCTGAGCGCGCGCGCCACGATCCGGCGGTCCGGAACCTGCTGGCACGCCAGCCAGCCCTCAGCCATTTGCGCCCGCTGCCAGCGGCCGCGACGCGCGATCTGGCGGAGCGGG
>JAAFHH010000475.1 GCA_013297545.1 Alphaproteobacteria bacterium | reverse complement strand
CATGGGGCCGCAGGCGGTGGAAGCCTACCTGCACGAAACCGTGGCACCGAAACTTCTGGGTCAAGATCCCGGCCGCATCGAAGCGATCGGCCGGGATCTCCAGGGGTACCTCGGCTGGCGCGGCACCGGTGTGGAAACCCGCGGCAATTCCGCGATCGACCTCGCCCTGTGGGACATTCATGGCAAGGTGCTCGGCCGACCGGTGGTCGAGCTGATCGGTGGGCGCACGCGTGAGGCGATCCGCATCTACAACACCTGCGCTGGCTACCAATACATTCGTGACGCCCGCGCCCAGTCGGTCGCGAATTGGCATGTCGGGGCGACCTCTGGTCCGTACGAGGACCTGGAAGGCTTTTTGCACCGCGCCGATGAGGTCGCACTCTCGCTGCTGGAGCAGGGCATCACCGGCATGAAGATTTGGCCGTTCGACCCACCGGCCGAGCGCTCCGGCGGCTGGGACATCACGGCCGATGAGTTGCGCACTGCCCTTGAGCCGTTCGAGAAAATCCGCGCCGCCGTTGGCGACCGCATGGACATCATGGTGGAGTTCCATTCGCTGTGGAGCCTGCCGATGGCCAAGCGTCTGGCGACCGCGCTCGCACCCTTCAACACCTACTGGCACGAAGATCCGTTCCGGCTCGACAGCGTGCGGGATTTGGCGGACTACGCCTCCCACACCAGCGCCTGGGTGTGCGCGTCGGAGACGTTGAACGGCACCGCGGCGTTCCGCGAATACCTGGAATCCGGGGCCGCCGGCGTCGTGATGCTCGATCTGTCCTGGTGTGGAGGCCTGACCGAGGCGCGCAAGATCGCCGGCATGGCGGAAGCCTACCGCGTGCCGATCGCGCCGCACGACTGCACCGGGCCGGTCGTTTACACCGCGTCCTGCCACTTGTCGCTCGCCGCCCCGAACGCGCTGATCCAAGAAAGCGTGCGGGCGTTCTATACGGGCTGGTACCAGGAACTGGTGACCGAGCTGCCGGTGATCACCCACGGCATGGTGAGCGTCGGCCCGACGCCGGGTCTCGGCCTCGAACTCCTGCCGGATGTTGTGCGCCGCGCGGACGCGATGGTGCGCGAAAGCCGGCTGTGATCCCGCCAGAGCTGGACGCGGTGATCACCGCCGGCCTCGCCTTGCCCGGTGCGACGCTCAGCATCCAATGGGGGGACAGCCGTGTGTTGAAAGTGGGCGGCAAGATGTTCGCTTGGGCAGCATTTCACCAGGGCAAGTGGCAGCTGTCTTTCAAGGCCAGCGACACGGCGTTTGACATGCTGCGCGACCAGTCCGGCTTTCGCCCCGCCCCCTACCTTGGGCGATCCGGCTGGATTGCACTGGGTAGCCTCGACCTGTTGCCGCTTCAGGACATCATCGGCTACGTCACCCTGGCGCATGGGCTGATCGTGGCCAAACTGCCAAAGCGCCTGCAGGCGAGCATCGCGTCGGCGGCGAAACTCTGATACTGATCTTGTTTCACAGTTGGACCTGCCATGCCCGCCAGCACCCGCTTCGCCGTCTCCATCCACCTGCTGACAGCACTTGCCTACACCGATGGCAAGCCGCTGGCGTCCGAGGTGATTGCCGGCAGCGCCAGCACCAACGCCGCTGTGGTGCGCCGCCTGTTCAGCCAGCTGGCGGAGGCGGGTTTGGTGCGGGCGCAACTGGGGCAGGGCGGCGGCTTTGCACTCGCCAAATCCGCCGAAGAGATCACTCTGCTGCAGATTTTCCGCGCGGTGGAAGATGCCGAGCTGTTCCCCGGCCCGCGCAGCCCGCCGTCGGCTGATTGCGTCGTCGGCCGCCATATCCTGGCCGCCATGCAAGCCCCGCTCGCCCGGGTGGAGCGCGCGTTTGCCGCCGAACTCGCGCGCATCAGCTTGGCCGACATCGTCGCCGATGTTCGGGATCGAATAGCTCTTGTGTAACTAACACAGTTTCGATAAGCCTCGGCCCAACGCCGCAGGCCGCGGCGCTTGGATCAGGAGAGCACGATGCTGAAGTTCTATTACCACCCGACGCCGAACCCGCTGAAAGTGGCCCTGATGCTCGAAGAGCTGGGCGCGCCCTACGAAGTGATCGCGGTCGACACCCTGAAGGGCGACCAGCACGCCGCCGCCTTCCGGGCGATCAACCCGAACGGTAAGGTGCCGGCGATCGTTGATGGAGTCGCAACCGTGTTCGATAGCACGGCGATCCTGCTGCACCTGGCCGAAACCCGTGGGCGTTTCCTGCCGAAGGATTCCGCCGTGCGCGCCGATGCGCTGTCTTGGTTGATGTTCGTCGCCTCTGGCCTCGGGCCCTTCTCTGGCCAAGCGATCCACTTCATGCACTGGGCACCGGAACCGAAGGACTACGCGGTCACCCGCTACGGCAAGGAAATCGACCGGCACTACCGCCTGCTCGATGAGCGCTTGTCTGGGCGCGACTGGATCGTCGGCTCGGAAATGAGCATCGTCGACATGTCGGCCTGGGGTTGGGCGCACTATCTGCCCTACATCACGGGTGAGGCGAAGTACGACGCCTACCCGAATGTGAAGCGCTGGTACCACGCGATCGCCGAACGCCCTGCCGCCAAGCGCGCGCTGGCACTCGCCGACACCGTGACCGTGAAGCGCGACTTCGATGCCGAAGCGATGGCCAACCTGTTCCCGCACACCCACGGTGCGGCCGCCGCGTAAGGCTGCTTTGCGCTAAGGGTCAGTGCTTCTACCCCCTTCGCAGGCAGACCCGTGCGCTACAGTGCCGGTCTGCCAGCGAAGGGTTTTTTTTATGAGCATCGAGATCCAACGCCTGACCGTCGGCTACGACGGTGCCGCACCGGTGCTCGACGGCGTGGATCTCACGGTCGCCCCCGGCAGCTTTGTGGCGCTGGTGGGTGCCTCCGGCGTCGGCAAGTCGACCCTGCTGCGCGTGATCGCTGGCCTGATGGCACCGCGCGCCGGCCGCGTGCGCCACAGCGCGGTGGATCGCCCGACCGGCCGCGGCATCGGCTTCGTGTTCCAAGACGCCCGCCTGCTGCCCTGGCGGCGGGTGCAGGCGAACGTCGAACTCGGCCTCGA
>JAAFHH010000474.1 GCA_013297545.1 Alphaproteobacteria bacterium | reverse complement strand
GGACTATCAGGCCGGTGCCTGGCCGAAAGACAATGGCCTGCGCATCGATTTCCTGCTGCTCTCACCCCAAGCAGCAGACCGGCTGGTGTCCAGCGCCATTGACCGCGCACCGCGGGGGCTGGAGAACGCATCGGATCACACACCGGTGTGGTGCACACTCACCTAGTATCCCGCTGATTGCCCCTTGTCTGGTGTACCCACCCGAGGTAGTTTCCTGTCACTCGCAGAAGGCGAGTAGGTAGGACACTGCCTATGTCCATGAAACGACAGGGGGAAACCGCCATGACCACCACCTCGAAGCTCTTTAGCGAGCCGAAATCGTCGCGCCTGCAGGTCGAAAACACCCGCGATATGGTGCGCGACGCGTTCCGCAGTGGTCGGCAGACCCGCGGCACGCTGCTGGCCATCGCCCAGCAAGCCGATGTCGCCAAGCGCATCCTGGCCGGCGAGGTCTCGCTCAGCCAATCCAGCACCACCACGAACATCCGGATCGATCACATCAGCCTGTCGTCGGAAGCGAAATTCACGCTGGAGACTGGCGGGTTGCGGATCGAAGCCTCGTCCAAGGTGGAATACTCTGAGACGCGCATCACCATCGAAGAAGTGACGCAAGCGAGCCGGATTGCGCTCGCGTTCGAAGCGCAGCAGCAGCTTGGCAGCACCTCCGTGGTCGACATGGATCAGATGGTGGTGAAGGACGACTACCGCGTGGTGGGCGATAACAACGGCACCCTGCCCGCCTTTGGCTTCAAGGCGAACCGGCCGATTACCCAGGCCGAATACGAACAGATCGCCCGGGTGATCGATGCCGGTTTTGCCGATATCGCACCGATCGAGTTCCTGGGGGCCTTTGCCGGCACCGGCATCGAAGTGTTCGCGATTTTCGACGGCACGCCGTCCAACATGCTCCAGGCCCTGAAGACGGCAGACATCGCGGACCGGTTGGCGAAGCTCAATCAAGGCCTGAAGGAAGCCAACGCCGCTGCGCGCGCGAACGGCACCGGCTTTGATCCGGCCAAGACCACCGATGAGCCAGAGCCGACGATCGGCAAGCGCCTCGCCTTCGCGCTGGATAAGTTCCAGGCGACCCTGGGTAAGTCGATTGCGGCACTCAGGCCAATCGATCCGAGGGTGTGAGCCAGCGCGCCCTCTGGTAGTCTCAGCGCCATGAGGGTGACCAAAGCCGAGGCGATCCCGTCGCATATGTTTGAGGAAATCCGCCGCCGCATTGCAGCGGTGGTGGAGGTGCGTCCGCTCACAATCTGGCTGCACGGCAGCTACGCCGATGGCAATCCGCGCGTGGCGTCGGATATCGATCTTGCGCTCGATGCTGATGAGCGGCTGCCGCCCGCAACGATCGGCCTGGTGGCTGAAAGCTTGGAGGACAGCACAGTTCCCTACCACTTCGATGTCTGCGATCTTGCACGCACCTCTGCCGCGTTTGCCACGCGGGTGCGAGCAACCGGCATTCCCTGGCGGATCGAGGTATGAAGCGCGCAAATGCGGCGATGGCGTTGGCACGCTTCCAAGAAGTCCTCACGCTCGACCTTTCGGCGGAGCTGACGCGCGATGCCGCATTGCTCAGGTTCCAAGTGGCTCTGGAGGCGACTGCCCATGCAGCAGCCTCAGAATTGCACGATCAGCTTGGCCTGAATGCCCCCTCACCGCGGGCAGCCGTGCGCGATAGCCGGCGCGCCGGCTGGATTACAAACGAGGAGGCGGAGACGTTGCTGAAGGCGGTCGACGATCGCGACCGCCTCGCCCACACCTATGATCTTGACCGCGCCATAGAGATCGCGCGGCACTTGCCTGAGTACGGCCGAGCCATCGCTACGTGGCTCGCAGCCCTGGGGGAGGATTAAACCATGCACCGTCGCACTCTGCTGGCAGCCCTGCCAGCCCTCACTGCCCTGCCCGCGCTGGCACAAACCCGTCCGGTCCGCTTGATCGTTGGTGCGGCGGCCGGCGGCACGACGGACCTGCTGGCCCGCGAACTTGCCGAGGAACTGCGCCAATCGCTCGGGCTCACAGCCGTGGTCGAAAACCGCGCCGGTGCTGGCGGCAACATCGCGGCTGATCATGTGGCGAAGTCTGCCCCCGACGGCCTGACGCTGTTGGTTGCCTTCACCAGCCACACCATGAACGCCGCCCTGTTCAAGCGCCTGCCCTACGATCCGGTCGCGGACTTCACGCCGATCAGCCAGATCGCCCGGGTCTCGAGCGCCTTGGTGGTGCGCCCGGCCTCGCCCTATCGCACCTTGGCCGATCTGCTGGCCGCGGCCCGCGCGAGGCCCGATGGGCTTAGCCTCGCGATCGGCGGCATCGGCTCGTCCTTGCACATGGATACCGCACAGTTCCGCACGCGCGTCGGCCTCACCGGCCCCGAAGTGCCGTACCGCGGCAGTGCGCCAGCACTGACCGACGTGCTGGCCGGCCAAGTCGACGCGATGTTTGCCCCCATGGGCCAGGCGATCGCGCAAGTCCAAGGCGGTACTGCCCGCGTGCTCGCCGTCAGTGCGCCGGAGCGCGTGCCGGTGCTGCCGGACGCGCCGACGTTGGCCGAAGCCCTGCCCGGCTACCCCCAGAGTTTCGGCTGGTTCGGGTTGCTCGGCCCGGCCGGCATGGCGCCCGATCTCGTCGAGCGCCTGCACGGCGTCGTCACCCGCGCGGTTGCGGGCGAGCGGCTGAAGGCGCGGTTTGCGCTGGAAGCCAGCCAAGGGGTCGCGAGCGCACCGGCCGAGTTCCGCACCTTCCTCACCCGCGACATCGCCCACTGGCAAGAGGTGGCGCGCGCCGCCAGGATTGAGCCGGAGTAATCAGAGTTCGAGGAACTCGTAGGGCAGCGAGTTCATCGTCTCTGCCCCCTGATCGGTGATCAGCACCTGATCCTCGACGATGAAGCCGCCGAGGCCGTCGATGTAGAACGGGGTCTCGAGTGCCAGCACCATGCCGGGCTCCGCCACCGCATCGCTGTCGGCAGCGATGAACGGCCATTCTTCGCTAAACACGCTCTGGCCGAGCCCGTGGCCGAAGTGGCCGCGGCGGTAGTTCGGCAGGCC
>JAAFHH010000485.1 GCA_013297545.1 Alphaproteobacteria bacterium | reverse complement strand
GAACAAGCCCTGCCGCCATTGCTCGCGGCCCAATCCATGATCGGCGATGTCGACGCGCTCGCCAGCATCGCAGCCTTGCTGGCCGAGGCGGAAAGCGCGCTCGCCATCGAGCAGCGCCGCGACCGGGCGCGCACCCACCTCCAGGGCATCGATCGGTCGCTGCGCCAGCTCGTCACCAGCTCGGGTGTGCGCGCTGATATGGCCGCGGTCAGCCGGGCGATTGATGATCTGCGCGCTGATATCGCGCGCCTGGCGATGCGCACATCGGAACGGATTGTCGACGAAGGCGAACTCGACACCCTGATGCAGGCCTTGCGATCCTTCGCAGCAGTCTCGGGCGATGCGTCGGACAATGACCTCCAGCAGGTGCTGGTCGCGGGCTCGATGCTCGCACTCGCCCAATCGCCGATCCAGATCACCGTGCTGCAACGGCGCATCGATGCGCTGCTGATCAATGTCAGGTCCGAGCGCCAACGCGCGGAACTGGCGCAGATTCTGAGCAGCGCCAGCGGCATGGCGGCGGTGAAGCGGCGCGTCCTACAGCATCGCAACCAAACCTTCGCGCTCGCCCGCGAAGTGGATAGCTCCGCGCGCGAAGCAACCCTTCTGGTCGCCGAGTTGGTGGCCGAGCGCCAGGCGACCCTGACCCAGCAAATCGATGCCGACGCGCGGCTGACCCGCATGCTGCTGGTCGTGCTCGCGGTGGCGGCACTGGCCGGGCTGGTGGTGGTTGGGATCGTCGCCCGCACGGTCCACCAAGACGTCGCGACCCCGATCCGGCGCGTCACGGCCGCGATCATCAGCTGGCGCGAAGGCTATCCGATTTCGCTGCCGCGCACCGGCGGGCGTGAGCTCGACGCCATGGCAAGCGCGTTTGAAGGGCTGCTGAGCTCGCTGGAGGCGCGCAACGCCGCCCTTGCCGTCTCGCAAGATCGACTGGCCGAGCAGACCGCGCGCCTGGAAGCCGTGCAAGCCATTTCAGCCGATGCCATCGTCGCCATGGACAGCCGCGGCCGCATCACCGGTTTCAACCGTGCCGCTGAGCAGCTGTTCCATCGGCGTGCCGACGACATGCGCGGCAAATCCTTCAAAGACCTGGTGCCACCGGCTCAGCGCAGCGGCTATCAACGCCGGGCGGCCGAACTGATGGCCGGACCCGACCGCTCCACCCTGCTGGGCGACTGGCGGGAATTCCGTGCGTTCCGCCCAGACAGCAGCGAAGTGCCGGTCTCCGTCACGGCCGCCAAAACCACGGTCGACGGGCGCGCCTCGCTCACCTTGTTCATCCGCGACATGACCGACGCCGCGACCGCCGAGGCGACCTTGCGCCAAGCGCGCGACCTGGCCGAAGCCGCAAGCCAGGCGAAGTCCGAATTCCTGGCGACGGTTAGCCACGAGCTGCGCACACCGCTCAACGCGATCCTCGGGTTTTCTGACGTGTTGCGCTCCGGCATCGGCGGGGATCTGACTGGTGAACAGGCTGGCTATGTCGGCGACATCAGCACGGCCGGCACGCAGCTGCTGCGCTTGATCGACCGGATTTTGCAGTTGGCCCAGCTCGAATCCGGGGCGTATCGCCTGGACGAATCGATCGATGATGTGGCACTCGCGATCCACGCCACGGTTGAGCGTCACCAGTCCGCCGCCGCGGCGCGCAGTCTCACCTTGACCGAACGCATCGACCCGCCGTCGATCTGGCTGCGCTGCGATCCCCGTGCACTCGCGACCATGCTGGACATGGTGGTCGAAAACGCAATCGCCGCTGCCCCCACTGGCAGTGAGGTGGTGGTGCAGGCGCTGGAACGCGACGATGGCTGCACCGTCTCGGTGATCGACCGCGGCCCGGGCATCGCCCCGAGCGACAGCGCCCGCCTGCTCCAGCGGCACGGCCGCATCCACAGTGGCAATCGCGGCGCCGTGCCGACCGGCCAGGAAGGCATGGGCCTCGGCTTGCCGATCACCCGCGAGCTGCTGGTGTTGCACGGCGGCCGGCTGCTGATCGGCCCAGCGCCCAGCAACACCGGGACCCGGGTCAGCCTGTGGTTCCCACCGGATCGCGTGCACGTCGAAGGCCGCACCCTCGCCTGAGCGCCCCCTTGCTCACTTCGCCCCCTTGCCCCAGGCTCCGGCCATGGCGGAAGCGAGCTTTTTTGCGATCTATGAGCGGTTGAGTGCCGAGGGCCAGCATCTCGCCCAAGCGCTCACGACTGCCTTGGGCACCGCCGGATCGCCCACTGGCTTGCCGGCCTTGATCGCGGCCCTCGACGCTTTGGCAGCAGAGCGCGCAGCCCTGCTGGACAGTGCCGCCGCTGCTGCCGCGGACTTGATGCCTGGCCTGTTCGACAACCCGGCCAGCTGGGGCGATCTCGCCGGCCGGCTCGCCCGGCTCGATGGCGCGATCATCGAACGGGACCTCGCACTCGCCGATGGTTTCTCAACCGACGGGCCGATCTCGTTCGATGCGCTCTGGCTGGCGGACAGTCCGCCCGATAGCTTCGACCCACCGCCGCCGGTGGAAGAGCCGCCAGCGCTGGTGTTCCTGCCCGAGCCGGTGCTGCCGGACCCAGAGCCAGAACCGATCCGCCTGATCGACGAGGACTTGGTGGCCAGCCCCGCCGCGCTGGCACTCTGGCGCTGGTCGCTCGCCGCCCGCTATGTCGACCTGCAGAGTGCCGCTGATACCGCAGCCCTTGATCCGAACGCGGTGGTGCCACTGGGTTCCGACGTCGCAGCCCTCGACGGGGATGCCGCTGAACTCATCTTCCCGAGCTTCTTTTGCGCGCGCAAAGATGGGTTCCTGATCACGCTGGCAGCACTGGCCCGCGAGGGGGTTGGCTTTGAACTGCGCCTCGCCCGCCTGGATGAAGACGGCGGCACGCTCGCCTCCGCCATGGTCTGGCCAACCATCGACCCAGACTGCGCGCGCCTGTTGGCTGAGCTCAACCCCGTCCAAGCCCGCTTCATGACCGAAGCCGGCGCGCAGCTCGACCAGATTGTGGA
>JAAFHH010000472.1 GCA_013297545.1 Alphaproteobacteria bacterium | reverse complement strand
CTGTTGCAGCATCGGCTGCAGCGCTTCATCTGCGCCAAGTGCGGTATCGATCACGCGGGCGAGATCAGCGCCAGCGCTGGCATCCATATTCGGTGCAGTGTCGGCCGCCGGTTCCGGTTCCGGTTCTGGCGGGGCGATTGCAGCCGGCGGGGCGACTTTTAGCAGGTGCGGTGCGACCACCGGCTTTGCGACACCGGGGCCGGGGCTGACCGCGCCTACCTCGCTGTTGAACCGACGCACTGCACCAAAGCCAACCAGCAGGGCGAGACCGACCAAACAGGCGGCGGCAAACACCAGCATGGTCAGCTGTTGGTTGGCACTGCCGGGCGGCAAGTCCGTGCCCGCGAGCTTGATGCCCCCGATCAGCACCAGCACAAAGGCGATGATACCCAGCGACGGCCAAACCATGCGGCGCGGCTTGACGCCGAATTCGCCGTGCGGCGGCCCCTTCGGGATCGGCGGGTTCCAGCGCGGCGGCGGGCCCGCGAACGGCACGTTGAGCGGCCCGCGATAGCTCGCCGGCGGGCCAGAAGTGCGCGGCTTCATGGTGCGGTAGACGGTGCGCGGCTTGTAGGTGCCGGAACTCTCGTCATAGACCTCGCGGGTGACTTTCACGCCATCGATTTCGTCGCGTTCAAAATGCATTTTGCCCGCTTCGACGGCGTCATCCTTGTCGGAGGCGTCATAGCGTTCCAGCACGGTCCAGCGCCCGTCACGCGCGACATGCAACTCGTAAAATTCGTTCGCCATCGAAACCGCCCCCTCGTGCCGCGCTTTTGGCCAGTGCGGTGCCTCTGCCCGACGAATACAGTCTACGACATTTTTTACGACCGCACTGTGATGAAGAACACAGTCGCGCGAGAAAAATGTGGGGTCTGTCACCGACGTGCAAACAGCCGCCGTGGGGGCACGGCGGCTGCTGCTGGCGGTGTCGGGTGTTGGGTTAGTTATTGGCGTCGATCACCTGCGGCTCTGCAGTCGCGCCGATCGGGATCAGGCGTGGACGCAAGGCTTCGGGAACTTCGCGCTTCAAGTCGATGACGAGCAGCCCGTGTTCCAGCTTGGCCGCACGGACTTGGACAGTGTCCGCAAGCTCAAAGCGCCGCTCGAATGCGCGGGCCGCGATACCGCGGTGCAGGAACTGCACGCCGTCTTCCGAGCCACGCTGGCGGCCAGAGACAGTCAGCGCGTTGCCCTTGGCGACGATCGAGAGATCCGCGTCGCCAAATCCGGCGACCGCCAGCACGATGCGGTAGGCATCTTCGCCGTGCTTTTCGATGTTGTAGGGCGGGTAGGCGGTGGATTGGTCTTCCACGCGCTGGGCGCTGTCGATCAGCGACGCCAAGCGATCAAAGCCAACGCTCTGGCGGAACAGCGGGGAGAGGTCGAATGCACGCATGGGTCAAGTCCTCCAAAAGAGCAACTCTGGTTCAGACTGCCCGGGCCGCGATTGCGCACCCGGGTCGGGGTGTGTCGGGTCCGAAGTGGCCCCCGACGTCCTTGCATTTGGGAAGCCTGCTGACGGCTTCAAGGGGGAGATGATTGTTGCTGACACCGCAACAGTGTTGTGTGACCGCCGTGGCTGGTGACGCACCCGCCAGCGCGGCATTCTGTCGCCGATCTCCACCCCCCACCCACCCATAGGATGGTGCCCATGCGTCGCTTTGCGCTTGCTGCTGTTGCTGCTGCCCTCTTGGTCTCCGCCCCCGTCCAAGCCCAAGTGCGGGACTGGAGCTTTGACGCCACCCACACCCAAATCCACTTCCAGGTCAGTCACTTCGGCCTGTCGATGACCCAGGGTCAGTTCCGTCGGTTCGAGACCGACCTGAAGCTGGATCCCGCAGCGCCGCAGACAGGATCTGTGCGCTTCACCGTCGATGCCGCCTCGGTCGACACCAACTTCGAGCCGCGGGATAACCACCTGCGCACGCGCGACTTCCTCAATGTCGCCGCCCACCCGCAGCTGAGCTTTGTCAGCCGGGAGATCGTGCGTATCGATGATAAAACCGCAACAGTACGCGGCGATTTCACCCTGCTCGGTCAGACCAAGCCGGCGGAATTCCGCATCGTGCTGACGGGGCGCGGGCCCAATCCTGCCGCCCAAGGGCGGGAGACCTTTGGCTTCCTCGCCACCGGTACGATCAAGCGCAGCGACTTCGGCATGAACTTCGGGGTGCCAGCGATCGGCGATGAGGTGCAGATCGCGATCCACGCCGAAGCGTTCGTGAAGTAGCGTGCGCGCGCTTTTCCTCCTGGCCATGGTGCTGGCGGGCCTTGCCCCGCCAGCACATGCCGCCGATTGGCGGATGGATGCGGGTGCCAGCACCCTCAGCTTCCTCGCGACCCAAGGCACCACCCGGGTCGAAGGCGGGTTTCGCCAATTCACCGCCGCCATTCACTTCGATCCGGCAGCGCTGGATCGCACCCGCATTGCGGTCGAGATCCCGATTGCCTCGGTGTTCGCCGGCGCACGTGACCGGGATCAGGCCTTGCCGACGCCCGATTGGTTCAACGCCGCGCGGTTCCCAACCGCGCGCTTCCAGGCCAAACGCTTGGAGGCATCGGGTGGTGAGCGCTACCAGCTGACGGCAGATCTCACGATTCGCGATGTCACGACCGAAGTGATCCTGCCGGTGACCATCGCGATCACCGGGGATCGCGCGGTCGCGACCGGGGAGCTCGTGATCGACCGCACCCGCTTCGGCGTCGGCCAGGGCAGTTTCGCGACTGGAACGTTGGTTGGCACCGCCGTCACGATCCGGTTTTCGCTGACGGCGACGCGCTGATGATGCTCGCCAACACCGCAACCCGCTGGGGGGCGCTGGCCCAGCTGTTCCACTGGACCAGTGCGATCTTGGTCTTTGGCCTGCTCGGGCTCGGCCTCTGGATGGTCCATGGCACGACGGACTTGATGCAAAAGTTTGCCCTCTATCAGTGGCACAAGAGCTTCGGCATCACGGTCTACATCCTCACCTTGGCGCGGCTGGTGTGGCGGGCGACCAATCGTAGCCCGCTGGCACCAAAGTCCCTGTCGATGGCGGAACGAGCTGTGGCGGCTGTTGCACATCTGGTGTTGTACGCGAGCTTGATCGC
>JAAFHH010000471.1 GCA_013297545.1 Alphaproteobacteria bacterium | reverse complement strand
GCGGCGGCAGCCGCCGCCGCCGTAGCCCAGTGACAACCGGCGAGCATCAGAACGTGATGATCTGACGACCTTCCAACAACAGGTCGCGTAGGCTGGCGTGGCCGTGGTCTTCGATGAGAAACGGTACTCCCGCTGCAGTGAGCGCATCGGCAACACCGTAAGAGCGCGCGCAGTACCCGCAGACACCGCGCAGGGCCGCAGCAGCGCGCTGCCATGGCCGGTGGAGCGTGTGGCTTGGGTCCAGCACGGCTGCAAGCGTGGCACTGCCGCCGCCGTCGAACACCAGAGCCACGTCATCACCATGGGCCAGCAGCTCGGCAACGAACCCGAAGGCGCGGTAGGCGCGGCTGGCTGGTTCTGCTGTGATGTTCGAATAGATCACCACCGCGACTTTTTGCTTCGTCTCGGCGGTCAGGTTCGGTTGGGAATTTGACATTGCGGGTCTCGCTCAGGTGGAGGAACGGCAGGTTCGACGGTTAGCGGACTGGCTTCGTGCTGCCGGTGACGGCCCAGAGCAGCCCCGCCATCACAATCAGCAAGCCCGCGAGCTCTGCACCGCCTGGGATCAGGCCCAGCACCGGCCAGGCGATGATCGCTGCCAGGCCCGGCGCCAGCGCCGGGAAGATCGCAGCGCGCGATGGGCCGAGGATGGAGACCATTTTGGCGTAGGTATACAGCGTGCCGGTCCCCGCGATCAGGCCTTGCACCACGGCTTCCACCACAAGGACATCGAGGTCGAGCGCCAGCAGCCCGGCACCACCGGTCTGCCACAGGTAGACCGGCACAAAGGTCACCAGCGCCGAGAACGCGATCACGGCAGTGGCGAGCAGCGGGTCAAGCCGGTGTTTGCGCAGCACAATACCGAAGCTGGCCCACAGCGTACCCGCGAGGATGAACATCGCATCGCCGGTAAAGCTGCCGAGGGTAAAGCTGTCCGCCCGAATGCCCGAGATCAGCACGAGGCCGCCGAGCACGACCACGATGCCCGTGATGCGCCGCGCCGTGAGCCGGTCTTTCAGCACGATGGCCGAAATCACCATGCCCATGATGCTCATGGCGGCAAACGGAAACACCGCGGCATGGCTCGCGGGCGCCAGCGACAGGGCGCCGAACATCAACAGACCAAACGGCGTACCGGCGAGCGCAGATACGGCAAGCCAAATGCGCCAGTTGCGCAGAAACACCGCCGGATCACGTCGGACGCGCTGGACCAACCACGGCAGCAGCACCAAGCCTGCGACGCCGAACCGCAGCGCCGTCAAGTCCGTCGGTGCAGCGCTGTGTTCGATGCCCCAACGGGCAAACACGACGTAAAGCGCCCCGATCGAGGCGGCGAGCAGTCCGATCGCCAGTCCGCGGGCCAGCTGTAGGGTCTGCTCCGCTGGGGCGATGGGCGGCACGCCAGCGATGGGTTGGGCGATGGTCATAGCGGTTGGCCTTTCTGGGCAGCGGGTCTTGTCACCACGCTATGATCAATGCAGTGCACGAGAGAACGCCTGCCGAAGGAATATCATTCATTCACAATGGCTATGAATGGTCCCGGCTGCCGCGGCGCTGGCACGACAGCGCTACCCTTGGATATCCATCACCCGCACCGGCACGCGGCGCGAGCGGCCGTCGCGCTGTACCGTGAGTTCGACGGTGGCGCCAACACCAGCACGCTCAAGCTCCAGGGCAAAATCCGCGATCCGGGCGACCGGCCGGCCACTCACAGCCGTGACGATGTCGGTCGGGGTGCCATCGCGCAGCTGACCGGTCAGGCCCGCTTGCGCGGCACTGGATCCCGGCTCGACCCGGGCGATGATCAAGCCGGCGACACCAAAGCGGGCGGCGTCTTCTTCGGCCAAAGCCAGAATGCCGATGCCCGGCCGGGCGATCCGGCCGTCGCGGATCAGCGCCGGCACCACCCGGTTGACGGCATCGACGGGGACCGCAAAGCCGACGCCGGCGAACACGCCGGTCTGCGATAGGATCGCCGTGGTCACGCCAATCAGCCGCCCCGCACTGTCGAGCAGTGGCCCACCGGAGTTGCCGGGGTTGATCGCCGCATCGGTTTGGATGACGCCCGCGATCTCGCGCGCGCCAGAGGTTGGCAGGCGCCGACCGAGGGCTGAGATCACGCCCGTCGTCAGCGTGCGATCCAGCCCGAACGGATTACCGATCGCGAACACGTGCTGCCCCACCTTCAAATCCGCTGAGCGGCCAATCGGGATCGGCGGCAGGGCGGCGCGGGTGGCCGCCAGGCGCACAACGGCCAGGTCATGGTCCGGTGCCGTGCCGATCACGCGGGCTTCCACCGCCTCGCCACTGTCGAGCCGCACGCGCACGCGGCGCGCGCCTTCGACGACATGGAAGTTGGTGACGACGTGGCCGGCGGCATCCCACAAAAAGCCCGATCCCGCCCCGCGCCGACCGCGCTCGCCCGGCTGGTCGGTTTCGGTGAACAGGTAGACGACCGACGGGCTGATCGTCTCGAACAAGCGGATCGTGTGCTGTTCGGCGCTGCTCAAATCGCCGCGCGCCGCGATCGTGCGCGGTTCGCTCTGGGTCAGGTACACCGAGCGCAGGAACCGGTCGCCCAGCCACAGGGTGGCGAGCAGCAAAACCCAGAGCAGCGCGTAGCGGGCAAATCGGCTGGACAGCATGGCCGCCAGTGTCGGGGTGCCGCAGGTGCGAACACAAGTCATTGAATTTTGTGCGCGCGCTAGACAAGCGCGGGCGCCGTGATATGTATTGCAGTTTCGTGAAGCCGCCCAGCGCCAGAGAGTCCCTGATCCCGCCATGACCACCCTGCCCTCGCTGCCCGTGTTCAATCTTGGCTCCGGCCCGCTGGCTGATCTGGCCCTCGCTGCTCCTGCAGGGGCGACGGCTTTGCGCGAAATCGCAGAAGACGCCTATGGCCGCGCGGTTCTGCAGATCGGCGACCGGTTGTCGCGGGCGTGGGCGGAACGGCACGATCTGGCAGTGGCAGGCGAGATTGCCAGTGTCGCCTCCGCCGTGCGGGCACCCGGCGCGTGGATGCTGAACTTGTCGTTCGAATGGGGCTGCACGGCGGCGGTCTGGCACGATGATGCTGGCTTGCCGGTGCTGCGCCGCA
>JAAFHH010000478.1:2474-3043 GCA_013297545.1 Alphaproteobacteria bacterium | reverse complement strand
TCTCCAGCCCCCGCGGTGCGCGGTCAATGGCGCTGGACACCAGCCGGTCTGCTGCTTGGGGTGAGAGCAGCAGGAAATCGATGCGCAGGCCATTGTCTTTCGGCCAGGCACCGGCCTGATAGTCCCAGAACGAATAGCGCTGGGGTTGCGGGTGCAGCACCCGGTAGCTGTCGGTGAGACCCTGATGCATCAGGCGCCGAAATGCCGCGCGGGTTTCCGGGCGCACCAGTGCATCCTCGGCCCAGCCCTTGGGGTCGTAAACATCGGCGTCGGTCGGGCAGACGTTGTAGTCGCCCGCCAGCACAAAGGGGGTTTCTGCCGCCAGCAGGGTTTTCACCCGCTCCTCTAGCCGTGCCATCCAGCCGAGCTTGTAGGGGTACTTCTCCGTGCCAACCGGGTTGCCATTCGGCAGGTAGAGGGCGGCAAAGGTGATGCCGTTCGCCAGCACTTCGAGGTAGCGCGCCTGCGCATCCTCCGGATCACCCGGTAGTGCTTCCAGCACGACCTCAATCGGCTCCCGGCTGAGCACCGCGACGCCGTTGTAGGCCTTCTGGCCAACGGCGTGGACG
>JAAFHH010000478.1:0-2464 GCA_013297545.1 Alphaproteobacteria bacterium | reverse complement strand
GCGCGGCACTTGCGCGGTTTCGCACTTTAGTTCCTGCAATGCCACCAGATCGGGCTTGGCGTCTTCCAGCCAGGCCAGCAGGTTGGGCAAGCGCTTGCGGATCGAATTGACGTTCCAGGTCGCGAGCTTCACGGCCCCTAGACCGCGAAGCTGTTGCCGCAGCCGCAGGCGGACTTCGCGTTCGGATTGCGGATCTGGAACGCGGCACCCACGAGGTCTTCGACGAAATCAATCTCCGAGCCGGCGAGCAGCTCAAGCGAGGTTTCGTCGATCACCACTTTGGCACCGTCGCGTTCAAACACCCGGTCATCATCGCCGGACATGTCGTCCAGACTGAAGCCGTACTGAAACCCAGAGCAGCCACCACCGGAGACGGCGATGCGCATCATCGCACCGGGCTGATTCTCTTGTTCGACAATCCACGCAATGCGTTTGGCGGCGCTGGAGGTGACACCAAAGCTGGAGGAGGCGGCAACGTCGGTCATGGACACAGGTGTTCTCCCACCAAGGAGATCAAGGAGTTGCCCTTAACCTAGGCACGAATGCGGCCAAGGTCAAACCCCGCCGGTTGCGTCGCCCTCATGGGAGCGCCTAGCGTGCCGCCACCATGCCGGTCACTGCCTGCTATGCCGCCTTACCTCAGATGTCGCGCGGGCGCCGGTTTGCCGAACCGGCCGACCCCGAGCGCAGCCCCTATCAGCGCGACCGCGACCGGGTGATCCATTCGACCGCGTTCCGCCGGCTACAGTACAAAACCCAAGTGTTCGTGTTCCATGCGGGCGATCACTTTCGCTCGCGTCTGACGCACTCGATCGAAGTCTCGCAAATCGCCCGCTCGCTGGCGCGTGCCCTCGCCCTTGATGAGGATCTGGCCGAAGCGCTGGCCCTCGCCCACGACCTTGGCCACACCTGCTTTGGCCACGCGGGCGAGGATGCGCTGCAGGCCTGCATGGCGGGCTTTGGTGGCTTCGACCACAACGAACAGACCGTGCGCATCCTGACCAGCCTGGAGCGGCGCTACGCCGATTTCGACGGCCTGAACTTGACGTGGGAAATGCTGGAAGGCGTGGTCAAGCACAACGGCCCGCTGAAAGCACCACGGACAACGATCGCGGAGCTGGATGCTGAGTGGCCGCTCGCCCTCGACCAGCAGCCTTCCCTGGAAGCGCAGATCGCGGCGTTGGCCGACGACATCGCCTACAACAGCCACGACATCGATGATGGCCTCGCCGCCGGCCTGTTCGAGGTCGCGGACCTAATCGACCTGCCGCTGGTTGGCCCCGTGTTCCGCGCAGTCCGCGAGCGCTATCCCACCCTCGAGGGCACGCGCCTGCGCCACGAGGCGGTGCGACGCCTGGTCAATGCCATGGTGCGCGATCTGTTGGAGGAGACGCGGACCCGCCTTGAGGCTAAGCAGCCCCAAAGCATCGCCGATGTCCGGGCGGCCGGCGCGCCGCTGGCGGCCTTTTCGGCGACGATGCAAGCGCACGACCGGTCCCTCAAAGGCTTCCTGTTCCAGCGCATGTGGCGCCACCCATCGGTCCTCGATGTCACGGAGCGCGCGAAACAAGTGGTCGTGCGGCTGTTCGAGCGGTATCACGAGGACCCCGCTGCTTTGCCGGAGCGGTGGCGGCACGCAACCGTTGGCACCACGCCGACAGCGCGTGCCCGGATCGTCGCCGACTACATCGCCGGTATGACCGATCGCTTTGCCTATCAAGACCACGCCCGGCTGTTCGAGATCTCGCCCCAATGACGCAGTATCCCAATATCTTCAAACGCTTCCAAGGCGTTGTTAAAGTGATTATCGAGGATATGATGGCAGCCTCCGCGCTGCCAGCCAACCTCGACTTGAGCCGCATCACCCTGGAGCCGCCGCGCGACGCGACCCACGGCGACTTCGCGACCAACGCCGCGATGGTGCTGGCGAAGCCGGCCGGCATGGCGCCTAAAGCGCTGGCTGAGGCGATCGCGGCCAAGCTGGCGGCGCGCCGCGATCTCGGCGTCAGCGCTGTCAGTGTGGCTGGCCCCGGCTTTATCAACATCCGCTTGGATGCCGCGTCTTGGCAGGCAGCCTTGGCCGAGCTGCTGGCCGCGGGCGAGGGGTTCGGCACCAGCACGGTCGGTGCGGGCGTGAAGGTTAATGTCGAGTACGTTTCCGCCAACCCGACTGGGCCGCTGCATGTCGGCCATGGTCGCGGCACGGTGGTGGGCGACGTGCTGGCGAACTTGATGGCGAAGGCCGGCTACGATGTCACCCGCGAGTACTACATCAACGATGCCGGCTCCCAGATCGACACGCTCGGCCGGGCGGTCTACCTGCGCTACCTCCAAGCCTGTGGGCGGGATGTGGGCGAATGGCCGGAGGGGCTCTACCCCGGCGAATACTTGGTCCCGGTCGGGGCAGCCCTGCGCGCGGTGCACGGCGACGCACTGCTCGACCAGCCCGAAGCCCAGTGGCTGA
>JAAFHH010000473.1 GCA_013297545.1 Alphaproteobacteria bacterium | reverse complement strand
CCACCACCATATCGCGCTCATCGCTGAGCGGATTGTCGATCACCCGGCCGAGCACGCCAAACCCCGCCTGCGGAATCAAGAGATCCGGTTGAAACGCAAGACCCGCTGCCGCAAGCGTTGCCCGGCCAGCGTCGGTCGCGAGATCGGCACTGATGGTGTCCACCTGCCGGCCCGGTGCCGCAACAGCGGCGGCGACGCGGGCGAGCTTTTCTTCTGAGCGGCCGTGCAGCAACAGGTGCGTCGAGGCGGGCAAGGCGGCAGCGAAGGCGGCACCCAAACCGTCGGACGCGCCGGTGATCACGGCACGGAGGGGGGCGGGACGGCTGGTCATGGCGGTATCCTAGCGGTTGCGGATTTCGGCGTTGCAATCCCACCCCAAACCGGCAAGGTGGCGGCGCGCTACCAGCGATATGTTCGCCTGGACCAGCGCCGTCAATGCGCAACCGGCGGAGGGGGCGATGGAGCCGCGGCTGCGAGCCGATTTTCGCGTCAAAGCGATCGTGCGCCGGGTCGAGCAATCGGGCGCACACGCCATGATCGTCGCCAAGGGGGAGGCATCGGCCGGTGCGGTGCTGATCAAGCACAATCGCTTCGGGCTTGGCTGCCGGGTCTATGCCCAAACCCGCGATGCCGCAGGATCGCCGGCCTGGATGGTCGCAACCGGTGCCGATCCGGTCGATGACCCGGCGGCCGAGCGCATGATCGCGCGCCAGCGCGGCTACGACCCCGATCTGTGGGTGATTGAAGTCGAAGACCCGCACGACCGCTGGTCGCTCGACGAACCCTTGCTGTAGGCTCTGCGCGCGAACGAGATAGGGAGAGGGGCATGGCAGTCAGAACGCTGGACAGTGTGGCGCTTGACGGCAAGCGCGTATTGGTTCGGGTTGATCTCAACCTGCCGATGCAGGATGGCCGGATCACCGATCCCACCCGACTGACCGCCGCCGCCCAGACAGTGCGGGAGATCGCGGGCAAAGGCGGGCGCGTCGTCGTGCTCGCCCATTTCGGCCGGCCGAAGGGGGTTGATCCAACCCAGTCGCTGCAGCCGCTGCTGGCCCCCTTGGCGGCAGCGCTCGCCCCACACCCCGTCCGGTTCGTCGCAGACTGCATCGGCCCGGTGGCGGAAGCCGCGGTTGCTGGTCTTGCCGATGGCGAGGTGCTGTTGTGCGAGAACCTGCGCTTCCACGCCGGGGAAGAGGCGAATGATGCGGGCTTTACGGCGTCCCTCGCCAAACTCGGTGATCTGTGGGTGATGGACGCGTTCTCCGCCGCCCACCGTGCCCACGCCTCGACCGCGGGGCTTGGCGCCCTGCTGCCCGGTGTCGCCGGGCGGACCATGCAGCGCGAACTCGCCGCGCTTAGCAAAGCACTCGCCCACCCGGACCGGCCGGTGATGGCGATTGTCGGTGGTGCTAAGGTGTCGACCAAGCTCGACCTGCTCGGCAACCTCGCGGGCAAGGTTGATATCCTGGCGATCGGCGGCGGCATGGCGAACACGTTCTTGGCGGCCATGGGCCTCAATGTGCGGGAGAGCCTGTGCGAGCATGGGCTCGCTGATACGGCCCGCGCAATCCAGGCCGAAGCGCGCGCGCGCGGCTGCAAGATCTTACTGCCGATCGATGTCGTGGTCGCCGAGACGCTCAGCAGCGATGCTGAAGTCGAACTCGTCGCCGTTGAGCGGGTGCCCGAAGGCCGCAAGATTTTCGACATCGGCCCGGCGACGGTTGCGGGCTGGCTGTCCGCGATGCGCACCGCGCGCACAGTGGTGTGGAACGGGCCAGTCGGCGCGTTCGAAGTGCCGCCGTTCGACCAGGGCACCGTCCACCTCGCGCGCAAAATGACGGAGCTTGATGAGATGCTGTCGGTTGCTGGCGGCGGCGATACGGTGGCCGCGCTGGCAGCCGCTGGCGTGATCGACAAGATGAGTTATGTATCGACTGCGGGCGGTGCGTTCCTCGAATGGCTGGAAGGCAAGACCTTGCCCGGTGTCGCGGCTGTTGGTGGCTAATCGCGGGAGAGCCTGATGCGCAAGAGCTTGATATCGCTTGTCGTTCTGGCTGGCCTCGCGGCCACACCAGCCTTCGCCCAGACCCGCCAGCGCGATGGCGAGGCCTTGCAGGAAATCCTCACAAGGCAGATCCAGATCCTCGAGCACTCGGCTGCTTCCTCCGGCTGGTCCCTCACCGTGCCGGACGATGTGCAGATGGAAGTGGTGGGCGATCGCATCCGCTTGCTGGTGCCCGCCCTCAGCCTCGAAGGCGACAGCTGGACGCTGAGCCTGCCGGCGATCCCCGTGACCGCAACCGCAATCGATGCCGACAGCTACCGGATCGCCTATGAATTGCCGTTGAGCCCCAAGCTCACCGACGACAAGGACCAACCGCTCGCCCGCATCAGCTTCGAGCGCTTCACCGGTGCTGCGGTGTGGCGGCGTGGCGAAGTCGTGGCGCGTCAGGCGCGCCTCGCGTTCGAAGGCGTGCGCATCGGCGCGCCGCAAGCGCCTTCTCTCGTGCTCACCGAGGTGATCTATGACGAGACGGTCGATCCCGCGGCCTCACTCACCGGCAAGCTCAGCGTGCGCAATGCCCAGGTGCTGAACCCGGCGGGTGCGGCGATGCTGCGCGTCGGCGGCATCACCCTCGATGTGGCGCTCGCCGGTGCCCTCGGCCGCTATATGGCCGAACAGTTCGACGTGATGGCGCAGCTGGATTGGGCGACCGACGAGCCAAAGCGCCTGGCGCGCGCCTCGATCGACCAGCTGGCGGCGGCCTACGGCCACCTGAAAGACGGTCGCCTGCGTCTGGCCGCCAGCGACTTGGCCCTGCTGCCAGCCTCTGGTCTGCCGGCCACCACCCTTGGCAGTGTTGGCGTCAGCATGGCGCTCGACCGCGAGGGCACCAACCGCCGCGTCACCCTCGGCGTCGATGCGGAACGGCTGCAGAGCCCAGCGGCCGACGGTTTGTTGCCGCCAAACCTGACGCCAGACCGGCTGGTGATCGCGATCGGCGGCTCGATGGCGGAGGCGTTGCTGAACGGCATGATGGATGCGCTGATCGCGGAC
>JAAFHH010000470.1 GCA_013297545.1 Alphaproteobacteria bacterium | reverse complement strand
GCTGGCACTGTCAGCTTCGAGGGCAAGGCGCTGGTGGGTCGCCCGATCCACGAGATCATGCGCCAAGGCATCGCGCACGCCCCCGAAGGCCGGCGGATCTTTGCCCGCATGACCGTGCGCGAGAACCTAACCATGGGCGCGGTCACCGCTGATCCGCAGTATTTCGCCAGCGACCTGGAGCGCGTGTTCGCGATGTTCCCGCGCTTGCAGGAACGCGAAGGCCAGCGCGGTGGCACCTTGTCGGGTGGCGAACAGCAGATGCTGGCGATCGGCCGCGCCTTGATGGCGCGGCCCCGCCTGCTGCTGCTGGACGAACCATCGCTCGGCCTCGCGCCCTTGATCGTCAAGCAGATCTTCTCGGTGATCGCGGAAATCAACCGCACCCAGGGTGTGACGGTGCTATTGGTCGAACAAAACGCCCACCACGCGCTGCGCCTGGCCCACCGCGGCTATGTGTTGGTCAATGGCCGGATCACGCTATCTGGCACCGGTGCCGAGCTGCTCACCAACCCGGAAGTGCGCGCGGCCTATCTGGAGGGGGGGCACTGATGGGCCTGGAAGATATTCTCGGCGCCAAGCTCGGGGCATTCCTGTTCCTGACCGTGTTCCTGTTCGGCGGCCTGTCGCTGTTGACCGGCCAGATGCTCGCCGAAGGCTGGCGCGCCCAGTGGCAGGTCGTGCCCTGGAGCCTGCTGCTCGCACTCGGCGACCGGTTCTTGCACTACGCCATGTTCAAGGGGCAGCTCTGGCACCTGAGTGGCTTTGGCACCCACGCGCTCTGGTTTGTGCTACTCGCCACACTCGCCTACCGATTCGTGCGCGCAACCAAGATGGTCCGCCAATACCCCTGGCGGATCGAGCGCACTGGCCCGTTCAGCTGGCGCGAGAAGGCGTGAGCCGCGACATCAATAAATCGCCATACGTTTCAGCCTTGCGACTGACAGCGCCGCGCTTGTAGCGTGGCCGTCCGCGTGCCCTCTAGGGACGCCCTGGGGAGGGCGTTGCCGTCCGTCGGGGCAGGCACTCAACGATCAGGCTCCAGCTTCTGGAGGGAGGATCACATGACCAAGACCGTACAGCGGGCTCTCGCCGCGTCCGTGCTGGCGCTCGGGCTCGCCGGCCCAGCGTTCGCTCAACAGGAAATCGTCATCGCAACGGCTGGCCCGATCACCGGCCAGTACGCCGCGTTCGGCGAGCAGATGAAGCGCGGCGCCGAAATGGCCGTGGCCGACATCAACGCCGCTGGCGGCATCAACGGTCGCCGCGTGCGCCTGGAAATCGGTGACGATGCCTGCGATCCGCGCCAAGCCGTCGCGGTTGCCAACCAGTTCGTCGCCCGCCGCGTCAGCTTCGTGGCTGGTCACTTCTGCTCTGGCTCGTCGATCCCGGCGTCCGCCGTGTACGCCGAAGAAGGCATCTTGCAGATCTCGCCGGCGTCGACCAACCCGCGCTTGACTGAAGAAGCCGCTGCCAAGGGCTGGACCAACGTGCTGCGTGTGTGCGGCCGCGATGACATCCAGGGCCAGGTGGCTGCGAAGTTCGTGAACGACAACCACAAGGGCAAGCGCGTCGCCGTGCTGCACGACCGCTCGGCCTATGGCCAAGGTCTGGCCGTTGAGTTCCAGAAGGCGTTCAACGCCTCTGGCAACCGCGAAGTGATGTTTGACGCCTACACCCCGGGCGAGCGCGACTACTCCGCGCTGGTCACCCGGATGCGCCAGCAGAACGTTGAGATCATCTACCTCGGTGGCTACCACACCGAAGGCGGTCTGATCATCCGCCAGGCGCGCGAACAGGGCCTGCAGGCGCTGATGATCGCGGCCGACGCGCTGGTGACTGACGAGTTCTGGTCGATCTCCGGCCCGGCTGGTCAGGGCACCTTGATGACCTTCGCGCCGGATCCGCGCAACAAGCCGACGGCTGCTGCCGTGGTCGCGAAGTTCACCGCTGCCAACTACAACCCGGAAGGCTACACGCTCTACACCTACGCCGCTGTGCAGGTGTGGGCTGACGCTGCTCGCCGGGCGAACTCGACCGACGCCAAAGTGCTCGGCGCGTTCATCCGTGCGAACCGCTTCCAGACTGTCGTTGGCGAACTCGGCTTCGATGCCAAGGGCGACGTGCTGAACCCGGAATACGTCATGTACGTCTGGCGCGATGGTAAGTACGCGCAGATGTAGTCTTCAGCCCCTGGGCTGCTGAGTATGATCACCCCCGCCGGGTCGCCTCGGCGGGGGTTTTCGTTGCTTGACCCTGGGGATCGGCGGCTTCTATCGTCCCGCCATGCTCACCCATCTGTTGCCTCGCTCATGCGCGGGCTAACGCGCCATCTATCGCTCTGCAACGCGTGGACGCCGGCGGACTACCGGCCCTTGACCTTGGGCGAACACCAGGTTGGCCAGATCCGCCCGGACATCGCGGGCGATCTGGCGTCGCTGCGGGCGACCGCGGGTGGCTGGGCGATTGCGGCCGATGCCAGCGATTCGGCCGCCGTCGACGCCGCCACCGCCCAGCTGAGTGCGGAGCTGCTGGAGGCTGGCCGGATCAAGAAGCATCGGCGCGAACTCTACGCGCTCACCACCAGCTGGGGCGCGCCGGTGTTTGGCCATGTCGACCGCGCCGCGGTCGGAGCACTCGGACTGCTGGCGTTCGGTGTCCACCTCAACGGCTTCGTGCGCCGGGCCGATGGCATCCACATGTGGATTGGCAAGCGCGCGGACGACAAGGCGGTCGCCCCCGGGCAATACGACAACATCGTAGCCGGCGGTCAGCCGGCGGGTTTGAGCCTCAAGGCCAATCTGGTGAAAGAGGCGTGGGAAGAAGCCGCGATGCCGGAGGCTCTCGCGTCCCAAGCGCACGGCGTCAGTGCCATCGGCTACACCATGGCGATCCCGGAGGGCCTGCGCCGCCACGTGCTGTTCTGCTACGACCTCGAACTGCCCGACGGCTTCGTGCCGACACCGAACGACGATGAACTGCAGTGGTTCCAGCTCTGGCCGCTGGAGCGGGTGCTGGCAACCATCCAGGACACCGATGACTTCAAGTTCAACGTCAACCTGGTGATCATCGACTTTGCGCTGCGCCACGGGTTCATCCCCCCGGACACCGCGGAGTATCTCGCCCTGCAGGCAGG
>JAAFHH010000048.1 GCA_013297545.1 Alphaproteobacteria bacterium | reverse complement strand
CGCGTGCCCGCCAAGAACGTTCGACCTTGCCCGAAGTCATCGTGGTCGAAATCCTGCGCGAGGCAGTCGAAGACGGCCAGCTCGTGGGCGCACCCGCGCGCTGGGAGAGTGACCGCCGCCCGCCCGACATCTTGGTGACCGCCCCCGGCGCCAGCACCGGCGACAAGGTGCTGTGCCGCCTGACCCGCACGGGTCCACGATCCTACATCGGCACCGCGATCAAAGTGCTGCCGCGCCGCGGCGAAGCGCTGATCGGCGTGTTCACCCGCATCGCCGGGCGGCCAGGCGAAGTGGGCCGCGTGCGGTCGACCAACCGGCGTGAGCGCGAGGAATTCGTCGTCGTCGCGGGCGAGGATGCCGACGTGCCGGACGGCACCGTCGTGCGCGTCGATGTCAGTGCCGGCAGCCGAGCGGGCTTGCGCCATGCCCGGGTGGTCGAGGTGATCGGACCCCTGGGCGACTCGCGCACCGTCAGCCTGATCGCGATCGCCGGTGCTGGCATTCCAACCGCCTTCACGGCGGAGGCGATTGCGCAGGCGGAAACTGCCAAGCCGGTCGCCTTGGGCCAGCGCACGGATCTGCGCGACATCCCCTTGATCACCATCGACGGGGCTGATGCGCGCGACTTCGATGATGCGGTGTTCGCCGAAGCCGACGGCGATGGCTGGCATCTGATCGTGGCGATCGCCGATGTGGCGCACTACGTCACGCCGGGCAGCCCGCTCGATGAAGCGGCCTATGAGCGCGGCAACTCGGTCTATTTCCCCGACCGGGTGGTGCCGATGCTGCCCGAAGCCCTCTCGAACGAGCTCTGCTCGCTGAAGCCCGATGTGGAGCGCGCCTGCATGGCCGTGCACCTCTGGCTCGACCGCGATGGCAACAAGCGCGGCCACCGGTTTGTCCGCGGCCTGATGCGGTCAGCCGCACGGCTGACCTACGAACAAGCCCAGGCGGCGATCGATGGCCGGCCCGATGACGTGACCGCGGGCTTGATCGAGCCCGTGCTGCAGCCGCTGTTCGCCGCCTACCACGCCCTACAAGCCGCGCGCGATCGGCGCGGCACGCTCGATCTTGATCTCGCGGAGCGCCGCATCCTGATCGGCAGCGATGGGCTGGTGGTTGGTGTTACTGAACGCCAGCGGCTCGACAGCCACAAGCTGATCGAAGAGTTCATGATCCTGGCCAATGTCGCCGCCGCCGAGACGATCGAGCGCAGCGGCCTGCCCTGCCTCTACCGCGTCCACGATCAGCCGGGCGACGCCAAGATCGAGGCCCTGCGCACCTTCCTCGACACCCTGAACTTGAAGCTGGTCAAGGGCCAGGCGCTGAAGCCGATGCACCTGATGGGCTTGCTGCGCCAGGTTGATGACAAGCCGGTCAAGCAGCTGGTGCACGAAACCGTGCTGCGTTCGATGGCGCAGGCGGTTTACAGCCCGCACAACCTCGGCCACTTCGGCCTTGCCCTGCAGCGCTACGCCCACTTCACCTCGCCGATCCGCCGCTACGCCGATCTGATCGTGCACCGGGCGCTGATTCGCGGCCAGGAACTGGGCGACGATGGCCTGCCCCGGGATCAGGGCTTGGCAGCGTTCGAAGATATTGGCGAGCAGGTCTCCAAAACTGAACGGCGTGCCTCGGAAGCCGAACGCGACGCGGTTGACCGCTTTGTGACGGCCTACATGAGTGCGCATGTCGGCGCTGAGTTTCCCGCCCGCATCACCGGCGTCACCAGCTTCGGGCTGTTCGTCACCCTGACCATATCCGGAGCAACCGGCCTGATCGGCATGCGCGCCTTGCCGACGGACTATTACCACTATGATGAAGGCCAGCAACGCCTGGTCGGCGACCGGCTCGGCCGCTGCTTTACGCTGGGCGACACGCTGACCGTGCGGCTGTCGGAAGCCGATAGCACCACCGGCACGCTCGCCTTCGACTATGTCAGCGGCGGCAGCGTCGCCGATGGCGGCAGCCGGCGCACCGCGCGCCTAGAAGCCAAGCTGACCGGCCGCCGCGGCCAACCCCAGCGCCGCTACGGGCCGAAGCGGCGGTAGCCCCCAGACGAGGTCAGGCCGCCCGCGTTGGCAGGTGACGGATCGCCTCGCCGGTTGCTTTGTCCGCAAGTGCCAGATCGTACTGACCCTGCAGGTTGAGCCAGAACTGCGGCTCGGTGCAGAACCAATGGCCGAGACGCAACGCGGTGTCGCCAGTGATCGATCGCTTGCCGGCGATAATCTGACTGATGCGGTTGGGCGGCACATTGATCTGCCGGGCGAACTCAGTTGGGCTGATACCAAGCTCGGTGAGTTCATCCTGCAAGATTTGGCCTGGGTGCACGATGCGCTTGAACATGGCGAAACCTTCTCAGTGATAGTCCACGATTTCAACGTCGCTCGGTCCTGTCTCGCCGTCCCGCCAGATGAAGCAGATGCGCCATTGCTGGTTGATGCGAATAGAGTACTGGCCCGCCCGGTTACCCCGCGGCGCCTCCAGCCGATTGCTCGGCAGGATACGCAACGTTTCGAGTGACGGAGCGGCGTTCAGGATCGCAAGCCGTCTCTCAGCTTGGAACACGAAACCCTGGAACGCGTTGACGAATTCGCCCCTGGCGAACTGTTCAGTCCGTTTGTCCCTGAAGCTCTGGATCATTGCTTTGATGAGCATAGGCCATGTACGTCATACGTCAAGCGTCACAGGCTTTCCTCAGTGTTGTGATTCTGTGACATCGGCGCCACAGCCCTGCTGCCAAAGTGCCACGCCCCCTTTCCGCGCTGCAGCAGAATGGCTATAGTGTGTCCACGGGAGTCGGACGTGCGACGCAGCCGGTGCTGTGGGTCCCCGCCCCCGCAAAGAGGATCGGTTGATCGTGCTCCGCTTTGGCGTTGCGTTATTCGCCCTGGCCTTACTGGCCGCCTGCGGCGGGACTGAAACGGCGCGTAGCCCAGCCGCGGGCGGCACTGCGTCCCCGATCGGCAACGGCTTCAGCGTCAGCCAAACCCGCCAAGCGTTTCACACAGCGCTCCAGAAGATTGGCATCGGCTACATCGAGCGGCGCAGCTTCGCCGACTTGGTCGCAGGCGCGCTCGAGGGTATGCGGCGGATCGAACCTGCCCTGCTGGTGATACAGGATCCGACCAGCCTGCAGGTCTCGCTGGGCAGGGTTGGCTTCCGCTTGGCAGAGCCGGGCGACCGTGACGACGCGATTGCCTGGAGTGCCCGGCTCGCGCGGACTATCGACTGGCTTCGCACGGTCTCGCCCGCTGTCGCGGGTGCCAGTCAAGAAGTCATCTATCGCGCCGCCTTTGATGGCATGACCAGCAGGCTCGACCGATTCTCACGCTACTTTGACCCCGATGAAGCGGATGTAAACCGCGCGCAACTCCAAGGGTTTGGGGGGATTGGCGTCACAATCCTCTCGCAGGAACGTCGGATCATCATTCAAGACGTGCTGGATGGCACGCCAGCGAGAGAGCGCGGGCTGCGGCCAGCCGACCGGATTCTGGCAATCGATGGTCGCAGCGTTGAGGACCTCGCGGAAGGCAGCGCCATCCGGTTGTTGCGCGGGACGGTCGGCAGCTCGGTGGATCTGGAGATCCAGCGCGGTGACACAGCGCCTTTTGTCGTGCGCATCACACGCGAACAAATCTATCAGCCAACCGTTGCATTCCGCTGGGAGCCTGGAAACGTTGGCTATCTCAGGGTTTCTGGGTTCAACGAGCAAACCCAGTTCGTCGTGCTCGACCGGTTGGCGCGCGCCCGCGCCGAATCCGGCGGCCTGCAGGGCTTGATCTTGGATCTGCGGGACAATCCGGGCGGGTCGTTCGAGGCGAGCATTGGTGTTGCCGATGCTTTCCTGCAGTCTGGGACGATCGTCTCCACACTCGGCCGCCAAGGGTCTAGTCAGATGACACGGCGTGCGACCGGGCGCGACATGTCGAACGGTGTGCCGATCGTTGTGCTTATCGACAGTCGCACGGCCTCAGCGGCAGAAATCGTTGCCTCGGCGCTGCAGGATAACGGGCGGGCACTCGTCGTTGGCAGTCGGTCTTATGGCAAGGGATCGGTACAAAGCATCATCGACGACCTCCCGAATCGCGGTGAAATACGGTTTACCTCCGCCCGCTGGCTCACTCCGACCAACTATTCGTTTGACCAGTACGGCATCATCCCGAACGTCTGCACATCGGCTGCAAGCTTTGACACGACCAAGGCTGTTAATGACCTGCGCGCCGGCCGGCTTGACCTCGCAACCGGCCCACGGGTGCGACGCTCGCTTGCCGGTGACAAGGGCGAACAGAAGCTGCGCGCGCTTGAGGCACTCTGCCCGGCCGACGCGGCAAACCGTGATAGCACCGATGATCTCACCCTTGCCCGCGCCCTCCTCGCCGATCCGGCGGCAGCCCGGCGCAGTGCGCGCGTTCCCGCCGTCACAGCGCGCCGGCCGAACTGAACCACGGGCTTGACAAGCCCACGGTTTTTGCAGAATGTCGCGCCTCCCAGCGTGGCCCCGCGGCTCTCGCTGTCGTGTTGTTGTTGTAGCGCTGGAACACCGTCATGGCCAAGTCGAACACCGTCCTGATCAAATTGGTCAGCACTGCGGAAACCGGGTACTTCTACGTCACCAAGAAGAACCCGCGGAAGACCACCAACAAGCTTGAACTGAAGAAGTACGATCCGAAGGTGCGCAAGCACGTCGTGTTCCGCGAATCCAAGATCAAGTAGTGGCGCCTGCTGCAGGACCATGCGTGAGCCCGGCGTGATGCCGGGCTTTTTGCTTATGGGCGCGTAAAGCCGCGGTGTTCGACCCGGTCGCCAACGCGAATGCCGAGACGCTGGGTGGTGCCGCCGTTGAGTTCCAAGACCGCGAGCACCGGGCCGTTGGAGGCAATGGTCGCCGTCGATTGCGGCACGGTCCGCTGGGCAATGTGGCTGATCGTGCCGTCGCGGCGGATGAACAGCATGTCGAGCGGGATGAAGGTGTTCATCATCCACATCGCCTGCTCGCGTTCAGTGTCGTGCAAGAACAACATGCCGGCGTCCGCGTCCATTGTGCGGCGGAACATCAGGCCCTGGCTCATCTGGGCTGGCGAAATCGCCATCTCGACCCGGAAGCGGTGGCGCTGCGTGCCGGAGACGATGGTGAGATCCTCAACGTCAAAGCGCTGTAAGGCGCCCTGTTGAGCGGCGGCGGGCGTGGTGGCGAGGCCCGCAAACGCGAGCAGCGGCAACACGAACAACAAAGAACGACGGTTCATAGTGCTGCCACTCTACCCGACCCCAGCCTCCCCGTGCTAGGACCCCCGCCGTCATGTTGGATATCGCAGCCCTCACCTACCGCGTTGGCGGCCGGGTCTTGTTTGACCAGGCGACGGCCACCATCCCCGAAGGCCACAAGGTTGGCCTAATCGGCCGCAATGGGGCGGGCAAATCAACGCTGTTGAAGCTGATCGAAGGACGCTTGGAACCCGATGGCGGCTCGATCCGGCTACCCGCCGATGTCCGCATCGGCACCGTCGCGCAGGAAGTCGAAGGCGGCGACCAGAGCCCGCGCGATCTGGTGATCGCGGCGACACCGCCGTCCGCGATCGATGACTGGGCAGCACCCGCGCGTGCGGCCCAAATCCTCGCCGGGCTTGGCTTTGACGAGGATATGCAGAACCGGCCGCTGTCCAGCTATTCCGGCGGTTGGCGCATGCGGGCAGCCTTGGCGGCCGCCTTGTTCGGCGACCCTGATCTGTTGCTCTTGGACGAGCCGACCAACCACCTGGACTTCGAAGCCGCCGCTTGGCTTGAGGGGTTTCTGCAGCGCTGGCCGCACACCATCATCATGGTGTCGCACGACCGTGACTTTTTGAATTCGGTCTCCACCGGTATCCTCGCAGTCGAGCGCACGCGCATCACCTATCACCGCGGCGACTACGACACCTATGAACGCCGCCGCGCCGAACAGCTGCGCTTGCAAGCGGCCGAAGCCGTCAAGCAAGAAGCCGCGATCAAGCACATGCAGTCGTTCATCGACCGCTTTCGCGCGAAGGCGAGCAAGGCCCGCCAGGCCCAGAGCCGGGTGAAAGCCTTGGCCCGCATGACGCCGGTCGCCCGCATCGAACGCGATCCGGCCGTGCGCTTCCAGTTTCCAAATCCGGAAGAGCTATCGCCACCCCTGATCGCGCTGGATGCAGCCGCGGTTGGCTACACCGACAAGCCGATCCTGGATCGACTAGACTTGCGCCTCGATCCCGATGACCGCATCGCGCTCTTGGGTGCGAACGGCAATGGCAAGACGACCTTGGCCAAGCTGCTCGCCGGCCGCATGGCGCCGATGAAGGGCGGACGCCACGCACCGGGCAAGCTGCGCGTCGGCTACTTCGCCCAGCACCAGGTCGATGAACTCGATGGGTCGGAGACCCTGCTACAGGCGATGAGCCGGGCGCTCGGCCACAAGCCCGAACAGCAGGTGCGCGGCCGGCTGGGTGCCTTTGGCTTCGGCCAGGAACGCGCAACCGCGCGCATCCACACCCTGTCCGGTGGCGAAAAGGCGCGCCTGGCGCTCGCCCTGATCACCCACGATGCACCACACCTCCTGATCCTCGACGAGCCGACCAACCACTTAGACATGGAAGCGCGCGACGCGCTGGTGGAAGCGCTCAGCGAATACGCCGGTGCGGTGGTGCTGATCAGCCACGACCGCCACATGATCGAGCTGATCGCGGACCGGCTCTGGGTGGTCGACCGCGGCTCGGTCAAAGCGTTCGATGGCGATTTGGATGAATACCGCCGGCTGCTCGAAGGGGCCGGCGTGCCAAAGCAGGCGTCCTCCAAAGGGGCCGCCAAGGCCGCCGCCGCCCCACCCCCGCCACCGCCGCCCGCGAAGGTGGACGTGCCGCGCATGCGCCGGCTTGCGCGCGATTGCGAACTGAAGCTGAAGCAGCTGAACGACGAGAAGGCGAAGCTGGACCAGGCCTTGGCCGACCCAACGCTCTATGCCAGCAACACCACCAAGGCGAAAGATCTCGCGCGCCGACAAGGCTTCATCGCCGCCGAGATCGCAACCGTCGAAGCGACTTGGCTGGAAGCGGCAACAGCCCTTGAGTCCGCCGGCGCGGCGTGAACTATCGCCACGCGTTCCACGCCGGCAACCACGCCGATGTGCTGAAACACCTGGTGCTCGCCGCCATCGTACGCCGGTTGATCGAAAAGCCGGCACCGATCGCCGTGCTCGACACCCACGCCGGGATTGGCGTCTACGACCTCACCGGCGATGCGGCGATCCGCACCGGTGAGGCCGCCTCCGGCATCGAACGGTTGCGGGCGGCTGGCCCACTGGCACTGGCGCCGTTTCTCGACCTGGTCGGCCACGCTGGCCCCTATCCCGGATCGCCAGCAATCGCGCGCCGTCTGTTGCGCCCGGTCGACCGGCTGATCGCCTGCGAGCTGCACCCCGAAGATCACGCGACCTTGCGCCGCTGGGCCGGGGCGGACCCGCAGATCCACATCCATCACCGCGATGGCTACGAGGCGGTGACCGCCCTGCTCCCCCCGCCCGAGCGGCGCGGTCTCGTGCTGATCGACCCGCCGTTTGAACGCACCGACGAGGCCGCCCGCGCGACGGCCGCCGTGATCGCCGGCTACCGACGCTGGCCGCAGGGGGTCTATGTGCTCTGGTACCCACACACCAGTGCCGCCCTGCCCGAACGCCTGCTGGCCGAACTCGCAGGCTCCGGCATCACCCGGCTCGCGACCTGGACGTTGGCGCTGGCACCAGCGGGCGCAGGTCTTCGCGCCTCCAGTGTCGCGGTGGTGAACCAGCCCTGGCAGCTGGAGGCGACCCTCGCCCCTCAGCTCGCCGCCGCGGCGGAGGTATTGGGCGGGACGTGGATGTTCGACGAAATCCTCACCCCTTAGGGTTCGTCGCCACAATCGCGCAGGCGCGGCCGGCACCCTTGGCGAGGTACATCGCGCTGTCCGCCTGACGCACCAGGGAGGCTGCGTCATCGGCGTGCAGCGGAAACCCTGCGACCCCAATCGAGGCACCGAGCACGATCGACCCACCTGCAAGCTCGAACGGCTGGGCCAACGCCTGAATCATACGGGCCGCCGCGCGCAGAGCTGAGGCTGGCGTCTCATCGGTGCGGCCGCGACCGCGCAGCAGCACCGCGAATTCGTCGCCGCCCATCCGGCCGATCAAGTCCGCACCGCGCAGCACACCGCGCACCCGCCATGCGGCTTCGCGCAACACCCGGTCACCGACGGCGGGCCCGTGCTGATCATTGACCGCGCGGAAGTGATCAAGATCGAGGTAGGCGATCCACACGGGTCGGCCTTCGCGCCGTGCCAGATCGATTTCGCCTTCCAGCAATTCCTCAATCGCCCGGCGATTGTAGAGCTTGGTGATCGGATCGTGGCGCGCGTCGAGCTCGGCCAGGGACTTCAGGCGGGCGAGCTCATCGCGCTCCGCCGAAAGATCGCGGGTGAGGCCACGCAGCTCCGCTTCAAGCTGGCGGCGTGCCGTGACGTCGTGCAGCCACAGCGCCACCGTCTGGCCGCCGACATGCTCCACCCGCGACAGGTGGATCGAGGCATAGATCGGCGTGCCATCAACCCGCTGCAACACCGCATCGAGATCGCGCACGGGCCCAAGCGTGCTCTGGCGCACGGCATCGCGCAGCACCTGCGGCACCGCGAACAAGCGTTCGGGCTGGAACAGCGCGATTTCCTCGATCCGCAGACCCGTCGCGGCGAGGAAGCGCTTATTGACGTAGCGCACACCGGAAAGGTCCGGCACCAAGAGCGCCAGCGGCGTCGGCCCCTCGTCCAGCAAGGTCGAGGAGCTCGCTTCGGAAAACCGCATGGCAGCTTGGCAAGACGCGATGATGAAGCGGTTGTGTCTTGCACCCGTCGTGCCTGCGCCAACAGCAACACTGTCAGCGGATTGAACTGCTCCCCACGATGGCAAGCCGTCCAGGCCGGCGAGTGCCACGAGGAAGCCCTCAACCGCGCCATCGCTGCCCCGAATCGGCCGCACCAGCCGCACCCAGGTCTTGGCGGCGAACTGTGGGGCACTGATGTTTTCGGTGTAGAGCGACCGTCCGCAATCGGCAATCGCGCGGTAGGTTGCGAGATAGTAGTAGGCGATCGCCGTGCGAGACAGCCAGTCGCTCTGGCGCGTGCCGGCTGGGCTAACCCGACTGGTCGCCAAGATCGTCGCGCCATAGTGCAGATAGCCGACGTCCGCGCCATCCGCTACCAGATTGAGCACGATCAACCGATCCAGGAGATCGGGATGATCCCGCCGGAGAGCGGTCAAGCACGCCTCAACACCGTGGCTGAGAATATCGTCTGGCAGCCCAGCTGCCGCGACCAAGGTCGGGTTGGGCAAGGTGGCCGTGTCCGGCGACCAACTGAGGTACATGGCCTCTGCCACCAACGACGGTGACACCACCCCGACGTTGACCGATGCCTCGGTCAACGCCTTCTGGCGGATACGATCAATCGTCGCGGCAGCTGCTTCAGTGATTACGGCCATGCCGCCATCCTGTTGCCCGCGTCGCCGCAGCGCAACCCTGCGGTTTGGGCGATCAGCCTAGTGGTTCAGGATCTGGCTGAGGAACAACCGGGTCCGTTCGGACTTCGGGTTCGCGAAGAACTCGATCGGTTCGTTCATCTCGACGATTTCGCCGCGGTCCATGAAGATGATCCGGTCGGCGACCGTGCGCGCGAAGCCCATTTCGTGGGTGACGCACAGCATGGTCATGCCGTCTTCGGCCAGCGTGATCATCACGTCCAGCACTTCTTTGATCATTTCGGGATCGAGCGCTGATGTCGGCTCATCGAACAGCATGATCTTTGGGTTCATGCACAGCGAACGGGCAATCGCCACGCGTTGCTGCTGACCACCCGAGAGCTGGCCCGGGAACTTCTTCGCCTGATCCGGGATCCGCACCCGTTCCAGGTAGTGCATGGCCACCTTCTCGGCTTCGGCCTTCGGCATCTTGCGCACCCAGATCGGGGCGAGCGTGCAGTTCTCCAGCACCGTTAAGTGCGGGAACAGGTTGAAGGACTGGAACACCATGCCGACTTCGCGGCGGATCGTGTCGATGTTCTTGATATCGTTGGTCAATTCGATTTTGTCGACGACGATCTTGCCGCGCTGATGTTCTTCCAGGCGGTTGATGCAGCGGATCAAAGTCGACTTGCCGGAGCCCGACGGCCCGCAAATCACGATGCGTTCGCCGCGGTGCACCGACAGGTTGATGTCCTTCAGCACGTGGAACTCGCCGTACCATTTGTGCACGGCACCAAGTTCGATCACCACCTCAGCTGACGACAAGTCCCGCTTTGCTCCGCGCTCGCTGACCGCTGCTGCCCCATCCGCCATCTGTTCATCCCCCAAATCAGCGCTGATCGCGCGTGTCTTGTCCCAAACCGCATGCCCCCCAGGACATGTGGCCCCCGCGGTGTGGTTACCGCAATAAACCCGTCATGTCCAAAGTTTGGCGCTCTGCACCGTGAGCGGCGCACGTGGCACACAGACCGGACAGCTCAACCACCTGGCCTTCTATGCAAAAGCCAAGCCGCCGCCCGGCGTCTTCCGCTGCTGTTGCGATCGACTGGTCGGTGATCTCGGTGACCGAGCGGCAAGCCCGGCAGATCAAGTGTTGGTGCACGTGACGCTGGCCCGGGCTGATGCAGCCGATATAGGCGTTTAGCGAGGCGAGCCGGTGCACCAGCCCGTGTTCCATCAGGAAATCGAGTGCCCGGTAGACCGTGGGCGGGGCGGCCGGATGGCCACCGGCCTTCAACTCGTCCAGCAAGGTGTAGGCACCGACCGGCGCGTGATCGGCCCACACCAGTTCCAGCACCCGCCGGCGCAGCGGTGTCAGCCGCGCACCACGCGCGGCACACACAGCATCAGCCGCCGCCAGTGCGTCGGTGACGCAGTGGGCGTGGATGTGGTCGTGCGAGCGATTGGCGCGGTTCGACATGCATGCAATAACACCACGGGAGGACGCATGCCGAACACAGAAATCCGCGCGCTCGATGCCCTGGTGGCCGAGGTTCGTTTCAACGCCGATGGTCTGGTGCCCGCGATTGCGCAAGACCACGCCAACGGCGAGGTGCTGATGCTCGCCTGGATGAACGCTGAGTCGCTGGCGGAAACCCTGGCCACCGGTCGCGTCGTCTACTGGTCGCGGTCGCGCGCAGCGTTCTGGCGCAAGGGCGACACCTCAGGCCACATCCAACAGCTGGTCAGCATCGCGTTGGATTGTGATGGCGACACGCTGTTGCTGCAGGTCGATCAGACCGGGGCTGCCTGCCACACCGGCGAGCGCAGCTGCTTTTTCCGCAGTGCGGGTGCAGATGGCTGGGTTAGCGGGCGTTGAGCCACTGGACTGCGTGCTGGCCAGCCCAGCGCCCGGTTGACCAGCACGCGGTCAACAAGTAGCCGCCGGTTGGCGCGTCCCAGTCCAGCATCTCGCCGCAGCAGAACACACCGGGCCGATCGACCAGCATCAGCCAGTCATCAAGCGCCGCGCGCGGCACCCCACCGGCCGACGAAATCGCCTCGCCAATTGGACGAAAGCCGAGGACCGGCAGCAAGACTGCCTTCGCACGGTCGGCCAGTGCCTCCGCGTCGCTCGGCAGCGCACCGGGCTCCCGCAGCAGGCGGGCTTTCACCCCCTCCAGCCCCCACGCCTTGCGCAAGCGGTTGGCCATGCTGTCGCGCGGCAAGGTCCGGCGCCAGGCAGCGGCCAACTCGATCCGGCTGCGATCCGGTAGCAGATCCAGCGACAGGACGGCGTCGCCCGTGGCCAGATGCCGGCGAATCGCCTGGCCGAGGGCGTAGACCGCCCCGCCTTCAAGGCCGGACGCAGTGACCACGGCTTCGCCGCGGCTCGACGCCTCGCCGATGCTGACCGCAAGCGGCTTCAGCGGTGTGCCAGCGTCGCCCTTCAGCACGGGCGACCAGGCAATCTCCACCCCGGCGTTGGAGGGTGTGAACGGCACGGTCGGCAGATGGCGCGCCCACGCCCCATCAGAGCCAAGCCTGGGCCAGGACGCCCCACCGCAGGCGATGATGGTTGCAGCCGGTGCGACAGGTCGGCCGTCGAGCAGCACGCGGCCGTCTGGGTCGAACCCCGTCCAGCTGACCCGGGTCGTGATCGCCACACCCAGGCCCTCCAAGTACTGCAGCCACGCGCGCAGCAGTGGGGAGGCTTTGTAGGCGACCGGGAACACCCGGCCGGAGGTGCCAACAAAGGTGTCGATGCCGCGATTGCGGGCCCATTGGCGCAAGTGCTCC